>CAYSOC010000142.1:0-9347 GCA_964432445.1 uncultured Anaerolineaceae bacterium | reverse complement strand
GCGCGACGGCTGCCATTATCTGGCGTTCGGCATCCCCGACACTCTCATGCCGATTCACAGCGACGATCAATCGTACCTGAATCGTATGTTTGGCTTGTTCTTCTGCGACTGCCTCACACACCCAGCCAACTACCTGATCAAACGGATAGTTCATTAATTTGGCAAGGGCTTTTGGGGTGAATCGCATCTCCATATAGCGGATGTTATCGTGCGCGGCGTCGGCAACAGCCTCGCGCGTCACCCGTTTGATCACTTCAGGAGAGACAAAAAAGCGGCGTAAGACTGCAAACTTGGAGAGAAAATGGGCAGAGTCGAATTTATCGGCGTCGGTAATCTGGACATAGGATCGGAGATCATCGGCGGTACGCGCAGGCAAATCCAGATCATATTCGCGGGCAACGTCGACCAGCGTTTGCAGCCGAATTGCACCTTCGAGGTGGCGGTGTAGCTCAATTTTTGGCAAGGCTGCCAGATAGTCATGAAGTTCGGAGTGCGACACGTCCGCGCTTTTCCTCGAAAAAATGAAATGAGTATATTCCACACGAGGATTATATATCAATGATAAGAGTCCCGCTCACAATGAAGATGTTTCAAACCAGACTCGCACCAATCTATAACAACCCTTGCGGGATACGTTTTATATCGGTGGGCCACCGGATGTTCCTTCGTTGAGCAGCCAACTCCAATAACGCCAGACAACGATCACGGCGATGATCAGCCCGCCGGCAATCGGCAGCAGATATAACAGGGCATGATCCTTGTCATCGGAGATAGTTTGAGTCAGGATCAGCGCGCGGAAAACAATACCCAACGCAATTAACACAACGGAGATATAGAGCAGGCGATACCATTTGCGGTGTTTCAGCGCTTTACCTAACCGTCGGCTCAGGTGAATGAGCAGCAGTAATGCGACAATTAGCGAAATCGGGCCAATCAACCCGATCAGCGATGAGAGCATGATTATCGCCTCAGATTCATCCGACGATAGAGCGAGATACACAGGATTATCAACAATATCCCGCCCAATGCCCAAAAACCATCGGCCAACAGATCGCCCGATTCACCGATGAACGCCTGTCGTACAGAGGCAACCCCAAACAGTGCAACCGGGATTAAAAACGCCCAATAATAGGTTCTTTCGCTGGAAACAACCCAGTACATTCGCGCGATCAGCAGCAAAAAGAGCAGCACAACTGCTATCATGAACCAGATGAAAAGTGTCAACGCCTGACTAGCTGAATCTGTCAATTTGCATCCCCAACACTTTGTTAACTGCAATCAGACCATATTGAAATCTGTGTGGGAAATAACACGAGCGAGGTTTCAATCTCGCCCGCATCGTGAAGCTATTTTGATCGACGGTACAATCGTGGATTATTGCGTCTCGTCGTCGCTATCTACAATGATGCGAATGCCACCACGCGCCCGCGCTTTGGAATGCAACCGAACAGCAGCCTCTGCACGGCGCAGTTCATTTAATATCGTCGCTTCTTCATCGGCTGGTGGGCCGCTCTTCATCAATTCCTGCGCGCGATTGCGGGCATCTTCGGCTTTCGTAACATCTACCGTATAGGAAGATTCCGCGAGATCGGCCAACGCGATGACACGATCCGGGCGAATCTCGACAATTCCGCCATAAATGATAAAGTCTTCTTCGGCATTGCCTTTTTTGACACGAAATTCGCCAAAGCCCATCGTTGTCAGAATGGGGGCGTGATGTGGCAAAACTCCCATTTCGCCTTCGCTGCCGGGTACGATCACCATGTCGGCGGCGGGTTCATCGAAAATTTTGCCTTCCTGAGTCACTATTTCAACATGCAGGGGCATGGTACACCTCGGATTTTATAAGAGAAATCGTTGTTGCGGTTTGACTGTGAAGTTTATCACAGATCGGGCGGGTTTGTCGAAATCATCCATTTTACGATTAGCTTCTGTTGGCATTCGAGCGAAACAACGCTATAACAAACTCTGGCAAATTCTGAGAGGAGCAATCAATGAGCAGTAATTCACATCGTTTTATTAACCCCGAAACAGTGGCGCGGCCAACCGGCTATACGCATGTTGTAGAGGCACATGGAACACGTACCGTTTATATTTCGGGACAGGTCGCCTTCGATCAGCAGGGTAACACGGTTGGCGTTGGTGATCTGAAAGCACAGGCCGAGCAGGTTTTCAGGAATCTGGAATCAGCACTGGCTTCTGTAAACGCCACTTTTGAGGATGTTGTCAAATTTACATACTTTCTTCTTGATATATCCCAAATTCAGGACGTTCGGGATGTTCGGGATCGCTACATCAACACGGCTCAACCGCCTGCCAGCAGTGCGGTTGAAGTTCGACGGTTGTTTCGTCCTGAGCTTCTTCTGGAGGTCGAAGCAATCGCCGTCCTGACTGACTAAATCCATAATGCAATGTGATTCTATTGGGATATTGAAAGGCGCTGAAACAGAGCAAACCAGACTTAATTCCCACTATTGAAACATTTGCTATCGCTATCACTCGCATATACAATAACCGCAGTTAACAACTCTTTGTTGCAGTCCGACGCTTTGCACACGCGGAGAATCAATATATGAATGGCGTGAAAACCATTGTACAGGCAGTCCCTACTTTCTTACCGAAACTTGTTCCTGTCGGACTGCTTCTTCTGGGCTTGATTCTGGGCTTTATCTGGGCCTATGCAATCTCGCCAAATGTTTATACCGCCGCTGAACCTGTCAACCTCGGCGCAAGCTGGAAAGAAGAATATGTAAAACAGGTGGCGTGGCAGCTTTCGGTCAGCGGGGATCGGGAAAATGCCTCTCGCCAGCTTGCGGCGCTTGGCGATGCTGATAAAGTGGTCACGGCAATGCTTGCAAATCCCGCGATTCAGGCTGACCCGAATCTCCAGCCCCGTCTGACCGCGCTGGTAGAACTCGCACAACCAAACCCCAAACAAATCGAAAAAGTTTCACCCTCGCTGCTCAAGGCTGACTATACACCGATTTTGTGCGTGCTTGGTCTGGCGCTGCTGGCAGGCGGTTTCGTGATTTTCAATACTCTGATTCCATTGAATGTTCTGTTTGCGCGGCAACAAACCTCCGGTGGTACGGTTGTCAGCGGGCAGGAAAAGGAACGCCGTATTGCACTGGAAGAAGCCAAAAAGCAGAAAACCGATTTCAGTGTTACCGCACCGGATCGGGGCAAACCTGTCGCGCAATTCGTCTCAACCTATTTGTTGAATGACGATGTGTACGACGATTCCTTCTCCATTGAGACGGAAGCCGGGGAGTTCCTCGGTGAAACGGGCGCTGGTATCTCCAAGACAATTGGCACAGGCGTCCCGAAGAAAGTCACAGCGGTTGAGGCATGGGTCTTTGATAAGAACGACATCAAGACTGTGACCAAAGTCTTCATGACAGAATATGCCTTTAATAGCGAGGGAATTCGGGCTGAACTCGCCGCGCGTGGTGAAGCTGTTCTCGCCAAGCCGGGATTGATCACCACACTGGAAACCACTACTCTGACCGTTCAGGTGCGCGTGGTCGATATGGCCTATGAAAGCGGCGCGACAGGTGACGGCAGCTTCTTCAGCAAGATCACTGTTGAACTCGCCGCATGGCCCAAGAAAGCGCCCGTCGGTGGCATCCCTGACCCATACGGAAATACGGGTAAATTCGGGAGCGTACCGCCACCACCACCTGGCTCACCAAACTGAGCAGATTCAGTGTTTATGATGTTCTGTGGAATCGGGAAGAATGTGCATTTTTTTTCCGATTCCGGGAACTGGTTCCGATAAACACTCTTATCAGGACTAACCCCAATTCTGGGGAATTGGGGACGCGCCACGCACTGGCGTTTCGGCGCGTTTTAGTCCCGATAATGAGCGCCATCCCGCCTAATCCTGAACGGATTACATCCCCAGCGGCGTTCCAGCGAACGCTCACCGCTGGCGCGATAGGCGGCTTTATCAGGACTTATCGTATTTCTGGGGACGTGAGCAGACAAAAAACTTGTTTTTCTTAAACCCCAAACTTGCTCCAACACTGACCGTTCCTTTCAGGATTGGAAATTTCGGAGATTGGTTTCTCAAAGCAATACCGTACATTAAAATAATTTGGCGTATATGTTTTCCACGTGAGTAAATCCTCGCCCATACTTTACCGGTCTGCCGTGCAGCAATTGTCATCAGGGTAACAGTAGCTCAAAAAGAACTAATCAATGGAACTCAGGCATACCGCTCATCGTAAACCACTCAGGATGGAATTCTATAAGAAAAGCGGAACACCGTTATCTGCCTGGGTAGCTCTCTATTCATATACCAAAAAACAATCTCCTTCCGAATTGTTATATTGGAATAGTTTTCCCCATCTATCTTGTAAAATCCTATACGTATCGCGCGCCGAAACCGGGGAGCGTTATCTTGGATAATT
Organism: uncultured Anaerolineaceae bacterium; assembly: GCA_964432445.1. Lineage (GTDB taxonomy): Bacteria > Chloroflexota > Anaerolineae > Aggregatilineales > UBA2796 > JBBRMW01. The sequence continues at coordinate 4,935 of CAYSOC010000142.1, read as the reverse complement.
CGTCGTTTTTGGGTGGTTTGTCAGAGCTACTAAGCGGGGGGCAAAACGCCGTTATTCTGGTTGCCATCGTCAGCACAATGTCATTGCTGTGGCTTATATACGGACGATGGGTATCTCCACGCCGAATGAAGTTTATTCGGTTGCTGTGTGGTTTACTACCCGGCGCGGTGATTGTGATCCTGTTGGCGGGAAAGGTATTGCAACTGTGGTAATGGACAGGATCAAACCTCACTATATTTTCCTGTTGGCGATTGCCCTCCGATTCATCGGGATAGGGGTGGAACCGCTTTGGTACGATGAGGCATTTACCGCATGGATTACCAGGTTACCCACACTGGAATCCCTGACAACAGCCGTTCGCCCGGACTTGCATCCACCCACCTGGCATATTGTATCGTGGCTCGTGGCGCATGTTTTAGGAACGTCGGAGTGGGCGTTGCGCCTGCCTGCGGCACTATTCGGGATTGCCGCCGTGTGGTTATTGTGGCGTATCGCGGTAGCGTTAAAATTCGAGCCACGCACTGCTAACACCGCTGCGTTTCTGATTGCGATCCTGCCAATGCCTATTTACTACAGTCAGGAAGCACGGGTTTATTCATTCCTGTGTTGCGCTGTGCTTGTGGCAGTTTTGGGCGCGATAGAACGCAGATGGTGGGTTATGGGTGTCGGCTTGCTGGCGACTGCCTATAGCCACAATCTTGGATTGTTTTATTGCGCGGCAATTGGCGGTGTTGTCCTGTTCTGCGAACGACGCTCTATGAAATCAGTGCTGGGACTAATAGTTATTTTCGCTGGTGTCGGTCTGGGGTGGTTGCCATTCGCCGGAACGCTGATTCAGCAAGTCAGAAACATGCAGCAGGGTTTCTGGATTCAACCACTAACGGTTAACGCGGCATTGGAACCGCTGGTGACAATGGTATTTGGATTACGCGCAGAGGGGCCTTTTCTATATGTGTTGTGGACAGTAGGAATTGTCGCATCCGGTGTCGGGCTGATTGTGTCGCGTCGCTGGCTCGCTTCCCGAAATGGCCTGATCCTGTTGGCTACGATATTTGGGACGCCTGTTTTGATTGCAGTCATCAGTGTAATCTGGCGTTCGGTATATCTGGCGCGTGTGATGTTGCCAGGAGCGATGCTGCTAATGTTATTCTGGGCATATGCGTTAAATCATCTGTCCCTGCCGAACCGTATGGCAATGCGTCGTGCGCTTGCTCCGGTTATGCTGGTAGCATTGATTGCTCATTATCGGACTGCAAAAGGACGATTGAGTTGGGATGAATTGATCAATCCGGTGACGACAAACTGGCAGGCCGGGGATGTCATTTATTATTCATCAATCGCACCAGCGATAATGCTAGGGTATTATACAGATAAACCATCATATATATGGCCTGCTGCCAGCGACGCAAATCAATTTATGAGCGTGGAGGCGAAACAGGCCTTGCAATTCAACGTTGCTGATTTTGCCAGCGTAGCTGCCACCCATAAACGTATCTGGTACGTTCGCGCGATCAGTATTGACTCCCGGATGGAGGAAATTGAATTCGGAGACCGGATCGAGCAATGTGGAACGCAGGAGGCCTCAATAATACGTGATGCGTGGGCATTGAAGGTGATATTGGTTACTGGCTGCAATTAAACCACTTTTCCGTCATTGTATTTCAACTGCCGGTTTTAGCATTGATTTTGCCAGCCCGGATGGTTGATCCATTAGGGACAGTAGGCTAAAATCATACATCTGGAAACTTTCAGAGATTATCGGGAGTAATCGGAAATATGGGATCAAATCAGCCGAAAATCCAGATTTTTGGTCGTAACATTTAACCTCCTCCGATTAAACTATCCCCGGAGTGCTTCTTGAACGAGCCACCCAAAACCCGTAGCAACCCGCCAGAAGCCGATCACTGGTACTCGTTAGATACCTCTACGCCGCTAGACATCGTAGAATCGCCTTCCAGTCGAAGCGGACGGGCGCGCAAACGCCGGGAACGCAGACAGCAGGCAGTCAGCGCACCACCGCCACCAATCTCTATCCCTAAACTTGGCGTTAGTCATGGTGTGATCGCGGTAGCCGTAATTTCGATGGTTGGCCTGATCGGGTTTCTTTTCGGCGTTATGCGGCAGACTCCTGGGGATAGTAATGTAGTATCAATCACACCGACACGCGCCCCGGTGATTGCGCCTGTTGCAACGGCTATCCCGCCAACAATTCAGGTTCGGGCATGGGATGGTAAAGGACGCTTTACGCTCCTGTTGATGGGAATGGACGCGCGCCCCGGCGATTCGCTCCGCAACGCCCGTTCCGATACGCTCATCCTTCTCGGCATCGACCCGGAAACAAAGGTTGTCGGAATGTTGAGCATCCCGCGCGATCTCTATGTTCCGATTCCGGGCGAGAGTGAAATGCAAAAGGTCAACGCGGCGTATGTCGTTGGAGAACTCAAAAAACCCGGCAGTGGCCCACAAACGGTTATGCAGACATTGCAATATAACCTGGGGATCAAGATCAATGCCTATGTCGCTGTGAATTTTCAGGCAGTGATCACGTTCGTGGATGCTATCGGCGGCGTGGATATTGATGTGCCGTACAAGATTGAAGACAATGAATATCCTGATATGAATTTTGGCTATGAACCATTGCTTATTCCAGCGGGCAGGCAACACTTTGATGGTGAACTCGCGTTGAAATATGCCCGCACCCGCCATCAGACGACGGATTTTGACCGCACCCAGCGACAGCAGCAGCTATTGCTTGCCATTCGTGATAAAGTAACGCGCATCGAAGTGTTTTCCGATCTGGTACGCCGTGCGCCGACGCTCATTGCAGAGGTGAGTGACGGCATCCTTTCGGATATGACGCCCGATCAGGCGGTTAGTCTGGCGGGGCTACTGCGCGAAATTCCACTGGAGAAACTCAAGCGAGGCACAATTGACGGCGATTATCTGCGCCCCGTCCCGAATACTACCGAACAGGCGCTCACATTGCGGCGCGAAAAGATTGCGGAATTGATGACCAAATTGTTTGGGGCAAACTATGCCCGTTAACCCAACGCCCGGAATTGCGGCGCTGACACGGCGTATCCAGGCAAGATTTCCGAATCGCCCGGTCAAGGGATTGACGCGCTTTGCACATCTCTTCAAGCGCTGGCCTTATGCCGGAACGATTAAATTTGTGGATGGAAGCCAGATGTTTCTGGATAGCCATGAACCTGCCGAACGCTGGCTGATGTTTTCTGGCAACTATCAGCCCGCCCTCACGGGAATGTTGCAGCGGCATACCAAACCCGGCGCATATTGTCTGGATGTCGGCGCAAATCTTGGATTCTACACCGTAAAGTTTGGGCAGTGGGTGGGCAAAAGCGGACATGTTGCCGCGTTTGAGGCGAATCCTGTGATGGCGGAACGGGTCAGGAAAAATGTCCGGTTGAATGGTTTTTCACACGTGGAAGTCATCGAAAATGCCGTTCATGATCACCCGGATACCCTGGAATTTTACATTTCTGACAGTCCTGGTAAATCATCGATTTATGCGATTTCCAACCCGGTAAAAAAGATCACAGTCAAGGCAATCACGCTGGATGATTACCTGCGCGATTGGTCACGTCTGGATGTGATCAAAATGGATATCGAAGGCAACGACTGCCTCGGTCTAATCGGCGCGCGTGAATCAATCCGGCGCTTTCGCCCTTTCATCGTTTTTGAATATCGGTTTGAAACACCAGGCGAGCAATCAAAACAGGTGTTTGATCTGCTGGCAGAACTGGGTTATCAGGTGCAGGCGCTTGAACGTGACGGTCATCTTGCCGCGTTCGATTGGCGCTCTGGCAAGGGACACATTGACGTTGTGTGTCAACCTTCCATCTAGGCTGAAATCAACCGATAGCTTTTCAGGCCGACAACAACTTTCGAGCCTGTACTCAATTTCAGGCGTCGGGTATCGTCATGGGTGAGCAGAGCAACCAGACTGTTTTCGGATCGTGGTTCTTGCATCCGCACCACTGCGCGCTCTACCGGACCAGCGAAAATCAATTCTTCGATCACGCCCTGACCAATCAAATGCCCTTGCAGCGTTTCAGGACTGGTCGCCAACGTGACTTCTTCGGGGCGCGAGAAGATTTCTACGTCGGTGTTTGCCATGTGATCGCTCTCTGGCGGGACAGGTAGCGAGAAGTCCCCAACATAAACATTATGGCTGTTACGATGCGCCGGGAGCAGGTTCGCGCTACCGAGGAATGTAGCCGTGAAACGATGCGTCGGGCTGCGATATAGATCGGAAGGTGTGCCAACTTCAAGCAGTTCGCCGCGCTCAATCACGCCGATACGATCCGCTAATTCAAAGGCTTCTTCCTGATCGTGCGTGACGAGCAGCATTGTGATTCCCAGTTTGCGCTGAATCTCGCGCAGGTTCTGGCGCAGTTGCACGCGAATCTTGGCATCCAGTGCGCCGAATGGTTCGTCCAGTAACAGAATTTCGGGACGATGGGCAAGCGCCCGTGCCAACGCGATACGCTGCTGCTGACCGCCGGAAAGCTGGAAGGGCATCCGTTCGCCAAGTCCGGCAAGTTGAATCAGATCGAGCAATTCATCCACACGATTCTGCTGCTCCTGCCGGGAAGCGTGCCGAATACTCAGGCTGAACGCGATGTTCTGCGCGACGTTCATATTGCGGAACAGCGAATAGTTCTGAAACACGAAGCCCGTGTTGCGCTGTTGCGGCGGCAGGTCGGTCACGTCTTTTCCGTGCAGGCAAATGCGCCCGCTGTCCATCTCCGTCAATCCGGCGATCATACGGAGGAGCGTGCTTTTACCGCTACCGCTTGCCCCAAGAAGTACGAAAAGTTCACCTGTTTCAATTTCCAGCGAGATGTCTTTGACAGCGGCAGCACCAGAAGCAAAGCTCTTCGTCACATTTTGCAATTGAATTGACATTATTAA
>CAYSOC010000141.1:430-17999 GCA_964432445.1 uncultured Anaerolineaceae bacterium | reverse complement strand
GTCACTGAGGTCGATGTCTACAATCCTTCCGGAGCCTATCTCATACTACAGGACAAATTATACGGAGCATATGGGTTTTCAGGAACTCGATGGTCGCGCTGACTATGATTTTCTTTTAAAAGCCGCCCCAATCATGCAGCGCCCCTGTCACCAAATCCACAGTGATTCAACAAAGGAATCCGACCCAGTGGTTGACATCATCGTCATCACTGACGAACCGATGAATCGGGAGCGCGCAGAAGCAATCGATCAGGCTGCCACTAACTGGCTCCATGAAACGGGACGTCACCGATTTCGCTCTACGACGCGCTAAAATACCCAGCTTGCCGTGTTGGATACAATGATTACCATTTCGCAACCATCGTACTAATTTTTGTCGTTTGCAGATCGTTGTTGACGCTGCTGATTCCAAATCTCGGTTAACGGAGCGTTCACAAACCATCGCGTCATGGCGTGGATGTTGTATCGTTGTTGTTCTGCCTCTGCATGAGAAATAACCTCAAGCAGGGATGCGCGAACCAATTCCGAACTAGCCGTATCAAATTCTGATGGAATACTTTTACTCACTTTGACTAAGTGCTGTCGTTGCGCGGAAGTGCCGAAAGTTGCCAGTCCTACCAGTATTTTTTGTGCGTCGACAGTCAACTTCGACCAGAGAGTAAAGTAGATAAAGCGATAGATTTGTTCTTCGTTGGTTGCTTGCTTCAGGCGTTCTAACTCGGTATCGAGCGCAATTCCGAACAATGATTGTGTAACTATCAGTTTAAGCGCCAGCGGCATTCCACCCGTGGTCTTATGGATGCGCGACAGAAAATCGTCCGATGCGTTGGAAATTGCAGAAGCTCCGCGCTGTCCGGCATCATCTCGTAACAACTCGAAGGAGCCAGATTCTGATAAGCCCTGCAAATAGGCATCGTAGACATAATGCGTATCAATCAGTCTTTCGCGGCTAGTGAGGAGAACCTTGCTTGGATTTACTTGGTTTGTGGGACTGATCATCTCGTAGAGCAACCGGGCTATATCTTGGCTGGCTTCCAGCGTTTCCAGGTTATCGAGGACAATCAGGTAGCTTCCGGTACGCCATATTTTCCCAAGTTGCTGTATTAAAGTCTGTTCATCTGCGGAAACCAGATGCTCCAGTTTCAATTGTCGTGCAAAGACAGCGAGAATGGACTGAATGTTTATCGTTTGCTTGCGTCTTATCCGTGTCTCGGTGCCATCGAATTCCTCGGATTTAGCCGTCTCCCACACCATCTGGTCGAATCGTTGGGCAGCCATAGCGTGCTGCACAATCTCATAAGCAGCAGCGGTCTTTCCAATTCCACCGAGACCCGATATAGCAACGATGGGCGTGTCATTGGCATCAAGCAAACGTTTCAGCGTAGCTTGCATAAATTCATCCCGTCCCACCAACCGATGATAGGGTGGATGCGGCGGTAGATTGTCACTTACGGAAGCGGATAGACCCGAAAAATACTGGAGATGTTCGTTGTCGTTCAGATTGCGCCAATCCAAACTATAGAGCATTCGATTAATCTCATCGATAGACCGAATACCCCTATTTTTGCAGATCGGTTTCAGGACTTTGAATAGGTCTTCCCGTAATTTCGGCTTACGTTTGCCGCTTTCCCAAAGGCCAATTGCATCTTCCGTGAGGGGATATCCATCATCAGATAGCGCCTGAGCAAATTCCGCGAGCGTCACAAAACCTGCGCGTCGGCGGGCATCCTTCAGTTGTGTGCCAAAACTCGGACTGCTCATCACATCATCCCCTGAAAGTAATACCAGACTTCCCGCAACCATAGTAACCAAAAACGTTTATTCCGTCTAAGTGCCCGCTGGCAAAAATCCTCCTCGTGAAGCGAATCTTTTCTTCAAACAAAGCGAAGAGCTTCTCTATAAACCTATCCTCCGTTGTGAGATGCTTTAATTACAACCAATGCTTGCAAGCAAGTGTGTACCCCTCCGGTTGAATCGCTAATAACACGCTTTTCTACCTGTCTTACGCAGTGTCGAAGGCGTGCTGGATAAAGGAACTGTGTCATGCTTGCTCGAAATACCAATAGCGTCGAAACATTCCAATTTCTGGACGATCTTGAAATTTGGGTCAGAAATACGCTACCGTTGCTCAATAACAGGATTGAGGCACACCAACAATCCCCAACAGACCTAATCGTCGCCCTTCAACCCTGGATCAAAAAGGCCAAAGATCATCTGGCAACCGGTGAGCCAAATCGCGCAGATGCCCGTCGCGCCCTACAACTGCTTGGATTTTGCGTTGGTTCGGTGGAACGCCATCTGCAATCCCAACATTGTGTACCGGGGGAAGGGGTTGCTCAACTTTCACCTCTTGACACGATTGTGAGTCACTTGGCGTCATTGGCAGATCACCCACCGCGTGATTCGCACTACACCTACTGGCTATGGAACACGAACCCAAAACCGCTGACTTTTACCGGAAATCCGCAAGAGATGTTCTTCAATAAAGTCGTCAACTTCACCAATGAAGCGTTTATTGGGATATGTGATGCGTTGCGTCCCGTTGCCGTTGGCACTCTTCCTGTTGCCGGGGCGTGTGATGCACTCGAATTTGCCGCCGCTCAAATGGCTGCGGTGCATGAGCAATTCAAGTCATTCATGTATAGGTCAGCGCCTGATGGTCAACGGAACATGGAACCAATGTTTTTCATGTTGCAAATGCGAACGTACCTACCGACCTATCCCATTCAGGGTGTGGATTGGGCAGGCGTCAATGCGGCGAATCTAACCTCACAGATGCAACTGGATTACCTGATTGGCACGGTATTGCCTGACTATTCCGATGTGATTCAGGGACGAATGCGTTACTTGACCAGCGAAGATCGAAAGGCTCTGGAAGCCGATATGGTTCTTCCTTCTTTCACCGTTCGACTGATGGAGCAACTTGGTTTTGACGAACCGACTGTGGAGGCTAGCACCGAAAATTCCCTTGCGGGTCAAATGGCATCCCACCCTCTCTCGTCGGTATATCGTGCTTACGCAAAACTTGTCGAAACTGTAGGTCACGCCTCCGCCATGCACCGGGCGCTGATCAGGAACTATCTGGAAGTTCCCGCCGAAAAACTTGATGAGGCGCAGCGTGAAGCAATGGCTGTCGATCCATCACAAGGCACGGGCGGCAAAAAGCATTCCGATACCGAAAAAATCATGCAAATGCGCCGGGAACATCCTGTTGCCGCCAAACTTGCGCGCAGCATCCACCTCATTACCTAATCGTTTTTCGTGCTGGAGAACCCAAAACACAATCTCCGGCACACTGTTAAACAAAGGAAATTGTCATGTCAAAACATGATGCGGCAGAAGTAGGAATTGTCAAAGGCATCTATCGCTACCCGGTAAAGTCGATGGCTGGTGAAGAAATCGCAGATGGTTGGATCGGATGGCATGGCTTGGAAGGAGATCGGCGCTTTGCGTTCGTAAAAACGGGGAACCAGACTGGTTACCCTTGGTTGACAGCACGCGATGTCCCGAATCTGATTTGTTATAAGGCGTCCTTCACGAACCCGGAAAACATCCGAGAATCTTCCATTGAAGTAAAATCTCCCGACGGAAAGTGTTTTCCATTGAACAGTACGGAACTTGCTAAGGACTTGGCGCAGAGCTATGGACGTCAGGTTCATCTGATGCAGCTTTGGGGCGGTACTTTTGATGCAATGGATTTGTCGATTATCAGCGAAGCCTCAATTCAGGGGATTGCCGGGAAACTCGGGTATGATCTGGAATTCCAACGGTTTCGCACCAATCTGCTGGTGGAAACGTTTGATGATCGTCCTTTTCCCTAAGAGCGTTGGATCAAGGGATTACTTGTGTTTGGCGAGCGCGACGACTCTGCCCGTGTTCGTGCCAGTCGAAAAGATATTCGGTGTATGGTCGTCAATCTTGATCCGATGACCGCCGAGCAAAATCCGCAGGCTCTAAAACAGATTGTGACAGAGCGAAAGAATCTGCTCGGCATTTATGGTACAACGGAGCGCCCCGGAACAGTAAAAATCGGGGATCGGATTTACTTGGTCAATAGCTAAAACCGATTGTCGGGTAGATTCATTCTGCCCGATCATCCTTTGAAACCAGCGCGTCGATTTCTGCCAATAGTTCCAAGACCTGACGAAAAACCAGCGGATCATGCTGCTGCATCAACTGCGCACTTTCTCGTGCCATGCGTAATCCCTCGTCATCTTTGGTGTAAAGCGCGTGCCAAAGCGAATAGACGAGCTTTGAATCTGCCAACCCAATCTCATCACCAATTTTCTCGAACAACCGCATCGATTCCAGATAAAACGGCTGTGCAGCCTCGAACAACCCACCAACTGTCATCGACAACGCCAATTGCATATTAGTCTGCGCTCGCAGGTGCAAATCGTTAGTTTCCTCGGCAATGTACAGTGCCGCGTGGGTAAACTCAATGGATTCTTCGATTTTGTTTTTGGCATAAAAAATATTTCCCAAATTGACGAGTGCATTGGCTATCCCGCGCTGATTATTGTGTTCTTTTTCCAGTTCATACGCTTTCGCGGTGTAGTAGAGTGCTTCGTCCAGTTGCTGATGCTGCCAAAGGGCAATGCCTAGATTTACATATAGCTGAACCGTAATTTGGGAGGGTTGCGATTGGACTTCGGCTACCTTGAGTGCCAGCCGATAAAAGGTGATAGCACGATCATAATTTCCGGCGCGGTCATAAGCACAGGCAATACTATTGACCAAGCGGACATCGTTAAGAACCAGATCACCATCGTCATCTGTTGGAATGAGCGACCAACCCCACTTATGACGCTCTCGCCACATCCCGCGTATATCCAGATACCGCCCAATCCCCAGATACAATTCAGTCGCAGGTTGAATGTATTCATTTCCAGGCATCAGATTGAAGGCATCTAGTGCCGAGATGATGTTGGGTGCTTCAGCATCTAATCGCGCCAGCGCATTTTTCGCCTTGTCTGTATCCAAATCGGGCGCAATTTCCGAGGCGAATTCTTGCATACTTTCAATTAATAATCCGTGTCGAATCCCTAACAGATCGTCAATTTCAGGGGCAAACATCTATTTTTGTTCCTATTCAACCAACAAATCCAAACAGTGGATTTTAGACAGCAAAAAAGGCTAGCTTACGTGAATTAAGGTCATATTACCATTAGTTCTTTGTGGTTGCCTGTTCTGTTTTATAAGTCATACAAGGGTCTTGGTGAAAATCGATCTGGCCTAGATCGAGCAATGCAAAGGATTTAGCGCTAAATAACCTGTCGAGATGTACCGACTATAGGGTCAATCTGTGTCGATAATCAACACAATGGAAGCATCATTCCGCAAGATCGGGATGCCGTTTGAAAAAGTCGCCAAAAAACTGCATCAAGTCCAGTCGGTTGACACGCTTGTCAGGATCATAGCTCCCGAAATTTTGCAAGAGTTCGTATATTTCGGTTAAACGGGCTGCAACGACACAGGCGGCAACATAGAGCCGTCCACCAATCTCGCGGTTATTCAAGCAATCCAGAACGAGCCGAACCACCCGACGATGACGTTCCGGTAAACTGAGATAGAACGCGAGACGTCGCTGGTCTTCCCTTTGTCCCAGATTGTTGTCGGCGTCCCTATCAGGTTGTTGTCTGGTTAGCAGGGAGTTCAGGCGCAGCACGGGTATAACCTCGTAAGCGATTCCCTGCTCATCCACCCTGACTGACCATACCTGATCGTTGGTATCGAATGTAGTCTGAACAGACATCAGGCAACGCGCAAAGGTCAGTGGCGGGATTGCTCCGAGGCACAACTGGACACGATAGCCATTCGCGCGGGCATCGGTAATCACCCAAGTCAAGATAGCCACAATGTTTTCGTGGCTTGTATCCAACACTTGATAATCGAGGCCGTTCTTCCGCTCCCGCAAGACGCCGATGTTATTGAGATGGATCGTGCGAACTGCCTCAACCACAATTTTATGATTTCTTTCCAGTTCTTTGAGGGTGTGATCTATCGACCAAGTTTGCTGATCAATGACCACAACAAGGATGTATTTATGACCGTCGTGCATGATAGTCTTCCGTTTTACAAGTGAACGATGCTTGTAGAATAGAAGTAATCTGTGGTAATTTGAACTTCAGTATCGTCGGATTTTGCCGACAATGCTGTCGGATACCTTATTTGCGTAGCGAAAATGGAACCATTGGAACCGATTATAAGTGACGAAATCGACGCGGTGTTTGGAAATCGCCATTACAATTTGGCGTCAGTTATGACTGAGTTTACATTCTCGCTTAAAGGCAAGTTGTCATCCACTCTTGCTGTAGAAGCCACTTCCAATTTTGATAAAGAATTTGCGAATATGAAGGCGGCGCTGGATATGGCGCTGGATAACCAGACTCCATGTGAAATGATCCAGTTGCTAAAGCGCTTGTTTATCGGCCTGAGCGAATATCTTGAATTACGCGCAGTATGGAACGATAAAATCCGTTGGGGTGAAGCGCTTTTGCGGCAATTGTTACGATGTAATCCAGAATCAGAAGACGCCGTTTTACTCAACAATATTGGGTTACTCAACAACCTGGCAACCGCTTATGACGCCATCGGCGATTACAAAACAGCCCTGCCATTCTATGAATATATAATCCATACGCTTGGGGACCATTATCCAAGCATCACCAAAATCTATTCTAATATCGCCGTGACGCTCTGGCGGCTGGATCGGATCGATGAGGCACTGGTTTACGCCGAACGCGCCCTCACCAATGAACGTCAGACTGGCGAGTCGGACGCAATCGCACAATCGCTGATGAATATCTCGCAAATGTACTATCACCGCTGGGAAATGGAGAAGAGCCTCACGTTGGCGCGTGAAGCACGTGAAATGGCACAGGCAGGAAACAATCCTTATCTGCAAGCCAATATAATGGCACAGGTGGCAATGCACATGGTTGGAACACTTCAATTTGATGAAGCTGTGCCCGTATATGAAGAGGCACTGAAGTTACTGGCGCAAGTTGGACATACTCTGGAACTAGCGCGCACGCGATTTAACTATGCGCTGTTGTGCCGTATTTTGAAGCGTGAAACAGATGCCAAATCGCTTGCTCAAACAGCTTTGAAAACATTTGAAGACTATCAGGTTGATGTAGACGCCACAAAAGCACGCCAATTTATTCAAAACCTTCAAAAAAATGACTGATGGCGTCAAAGGGAACGATTGTTGCGCCGAAAGGTTCGTAGCGAAAACATAGTTTTTGCTATCTTCCCTATGTTATAGTTTGGTTTTGTTACAGGGAGGGACACATGAAAGATAGCTCACTAAAATCAGTGGTGATCGTGCTGCGCGCGCTGCAACCCTATACAGTGAAGGCGCATATGGGGCGGGCCGCCAGACAATGTTTCTTTGCTCTCCTGCATCAGCGGAACAGCCAACTTGTCACCGATTTGCACAGCGGCGATAACGACTTGCGTTCCTATACCGTGAGCGACATCCACCGTGCCTCCCACCGTCAGCGTACCATCGAACCGGGCGAGAGCATTTGGTTTCGGGTGACGGCACTGGATGAGACGATAGCTCGAATGCTCACGATTCTGGAGCAGGAATGTCCCGGCACCACCATTGAGTTGGATAAGTCCGCGTGGCAGGGACAGGCTATTTTAGGAAAAGATCACCCTTGGGCAGGGGAAACCACCTGGTTCACACTTGGCTCACAGCACATGCAGCGGCGCCCTAAAAAAGATATTCAGTTTCAATTTGCGCTACCTGTCGGCTTCCATTCCAAAGGCCAGACCATGCCACTCCCGCTACCTGCCCTCGTGTTCGAGAGTTTGGCAAAACGCTGGAATGCGTTCAGCGATGCTCAACTTCCTGCCCTGCTCGAACCATTCATCGACCAGAATCTATCGCTGGTCGCCTATCGCGGCGAGACTCATCAGGTGACACTCAAGGAGGGCCACCCAGAGATTGGCTTCACTGGCGAAGTGACGTATCGGATCATGGGACGCAATCCCACTCTTGAAAAGGTCGATGCGGAACTCAGCCATCTATTGGAGACGAATTTCACAACGTTGGCGCAGGCAGTCAATATGTTGGCAGATTTCGCGTTCTACAGCGGTGTTGGGATCAAAACGACGGTTGGGATGGGAATGGTACGCCGAATTTAATCCATTGTACGGCTGTTGAAATAATCCCCGAAAAACTGGATCAGGTAGTACCGCGAGACGGTCTGAGGAAAGTTGCCGTGGCTGTGTTCAAAGGCTTCCAGCCGTTGATAAATTTCCGTCAGGTGTTCTGCAACCACCCCTTGCGCAATTTCCAGCGATTGGGCGATTTGCTTGTTACCGAACCCGCAGGCGACACCATAAACAACGTTTTGTTTCTGCGGTGGGAGCGAGTTGAAGAAGGCCTCTCGCCGCAGATCGCGCACATTATCTTTAGAATTGTCCACCGTGCTGATAATCGCGCCATCTTCAACAAGTCGAGCGGGATCGATTTCGCACGCCCGTGCGATAGATTCAAGGAGATGTTCAGCGTTGATTTCCCGTGTGTTCATGACCACGATGCAAACTTTAAACGATGCTGACGGCATGATATTTCCTCGTAGATTAAGGATCATGCAGTCAGAATAATTGACCTCTGCTCAATACTACAGGACTGTTGCGTCGGATTTAGCCTACAGCGCTGTCGGATTCGGGAAGGTTGGCGGATAATTCGGATTCCCAAGTGGCAATCGCTTCGGCGACACGCAATACGTGATAAATGCTATGTTTCTGAAACAAGTCCAGACTTTCGCGGGCAAGTGTCAACGCCTCGGACGTGCGGTTCGTTTCGTAAAGCAGATTGGCATAGTTCAACAGCACACCAGCCAATTGTTCATCATCTCCAACAGTGCGCCATATCTCTAGCGTTTCTCGAAAGAGACGTTCAGCAATTGTCCAATCCGCGTACTTCGCAGTATAGAATGCCAGTTTCCCGGTAAGCTGCGCCCGCAGATGATCGTTTTGGGTATGTTCCAAAAGGGAAACAGCACGATTCAAGGTGTCGAAAATAGCATCCCTGTCACTTTGCGTTTCCATTAGGTCAGCCACTAGTGACAGCGTGGTTGCCATTCCGGTGTTGTTCCCATAGCACTCATCGATTTCAAGCGCACGCATGGCAAATTCTAATGCCTGATCATCGTCGTCACGTCGATGACAAGCAAGTGCGGCGTTGTAACAAATCACGGCAAGACCCGGATGATCTTCGTACAAATCCAGCATGAATTCATAGAGTTCCAGCCCTTCCGTGTGTTTGCCCAGTGTATCGTAGCCACTGGCAATGATGTTCAGGATTGCTAGATCGATGCTTTCTCCTGTGGTTTCTTCGTGATTCAGGAAATAAGCCAAGAGCGATTGCGCCCAGCGGAGTTGTTCCGAGTATAAGCCGCGCATGTTCAGATATTTGTTCAATTGCTTGAGCAAAGTACAGAGGTGATCATAAGGCGGTACGTGAGCCTGCAGCCCTACTTCAAAAAGCTGTCGAATGGATGGCAGATTTGCATCCAGAGTCGTCAGACTTTCTGGAGAAGTGATCTGTGCAATTCCTGTCAATAAAGGTGCTGTCCCGTCCAGAAGTATCTTTGCCTGCATCGCCCAACGCCGATCCAGCAGCGCTCCATGCTGTGGTGCAATCCTGATTGTTGGCTTTACCATCCCGTTGTTTCCTATTTGTTCCCTTTGCGTTATTCTAACTTGTGTGGGACAGAACAGAACCATGCAACCATACAGGGGAGGGGCATAAGTTGTCAACCTTTGGGCAACTTTTTCGCACAGCACGGGAACAAGCTGGATTTCATACCATTCGCGCTTTCGCCGATGAGATTGTAGATATCGGAATAGAACTCGGTGAAGATACCATCAGTAAATGGGAAACGGATGTCCGCAGCCCGTATCATCGGGACGCACTCCGCGAACGTTTTCTGACCATCCTTCAGTTTCTAGCGAATAGAGGCGGTATCACACAGAAAAGCGAAGTTGATGCTATGCTGCTTGCACTGGGTCGTTTACCTCTGACTACTATCGAGCAAGTGAGTTACTTCCCTCAATTTGGTATCACTATTCCCAATCTCCCTGAAAAGCCGTACTACGTAAATCTGATAGGGCGCACCAACGAAATTGAAGAAATCCAAACACTGCTGACGGATACCAATGGTCAACGCATCGTTGTGCTCTCTGGTCTGGGTGGGATTGGCAAAACCGCGATTGCCTATGAAGTAATCGTGGCGGTGATGCTGGCAAAGCATTTCGATCTCCTGCTGTATGCAACGCTCCAATCCGAAAAATTTATCGCCACCAGCATTCAGCAGGTTGAGGAAAGTCACCTCGATTTGGACGCAGTTCTGGAAACCTATGCACGACAGGCTGGTCTGCTCAAAGCAACTGACTCCTTCTCCGAAGCAACCGCCGATGAACTGAAACGGTACCTCGCTTCTGGGCGCTGCTTGCTGGTGCTGGATAATCTCGAAACGCTAAACGGTGTTCAAGACGCGGCAAGAAAGTTAAACACTATCATTGGTGTGGGCCATAGTCGCCTCCTGATCACCAGTCGGAAACGCCTACTGAGCGAATCCTATCTGGTAGATTATTACATCAAGGGCTTGCCAGAGAGTGCTTCCCGCCGATTGATACAGGAAGAAGCGGTTGCGCGTCTGGCGGATGGATTGCTGGAAGCCGATGATGACCTTCTGCATCAGATGTACACAACAACGGGTGGAATGCCGCTGGCGCTGAAACTCTTGGTTACCCAGTTTCTCCTCGGAATCCCGCTTGATGAAGAACTGGGCAGGCTCCAAGGAGTCATGGATGAGGAACAGATTTACACCTATATCTACTTTGCAATTTGGGAAAAACTATCCGATTTCGCCATCAGCCTGTTGATCGCCGTAGCAACTTATGCTAACCCGGTCACACGCCCCTTCGTGCAACCTCTGAGCGAACTGGATGATACTCATTTCAATAAGGCCATACCGGAACTGGTGCGAGCATCGCTGCTGGAAGTTTCCAATGCGGTGATTGCCGTGAACAAGACCTATGATGTTCACGCCATGACGCGCTGGTTCGTGAATGCGCCGCTTGCCCAACTTTGGGAAGAGCAGCGCGATAGTGATTTGTAGACAGCAATACTAATCGGGCTGTAATATTTACAGAGATGTTCTCATTCTGGTATAAATTACAACATGGATTATTTATTAACCAGTGGTGCAAGTTGAGGTAGTCATGAAAATGCATCAAACTTTTGGTAACCACACCGAAGTTGAGCAAACCCATGACTACCGAAGAGATTATCACCCAGATTTTCTGTCCAGTCGATGACCAGTTGAAAGGGGTGAAAAAAGTGCCGCAGGCGAAGTTGTACCCAAGCGAAGTGGTGACCATCGGCATTTTGTTTGCGCTCAAGGGTGGTCATTTTTGAGCCTTTTACCGTTGGTTGAAACGCGATTTTGACAGTTTATTCGGTGGCTTGCCAGACCGAACGACACTCATCCGCAATCTGACCAAACATCAAGACTTGTGTGATGTGTTGCTGGAAACACCGAGCGTATTGAATGTCGTCGATAGTTACCCAATTGAATTATTGTTTCCCGTTCGTGCCGGACGAAGCAAACAGCAAATTGGCAAAAAAGGGCGCGACAAAGGGCGTTGGTCGATTGGCATGAAATTATGCTGGGTCTTGAACACCTATGGTCAGGTCGTCGGTTGGTGGTATGACACCATGAACCGCTTTGATACGACTTTCCATGACCTAGTTATCCCTCTTTTATCAGTAAGGGTTAAGTAAAGGCGTTGATGGAAAAGACGAGGGTTTGTAAGTTCGCGGCAAGCGCGGGCATTGGAAAGACGGAAAGCCAGGGGAGCAACAGGCAAAAGGCAACAAAAGGTTGTAAGAGCAAGCGCAGATTGTTGAGCGTGTGCTTCCAAGAGGAACTGCTGCGCCAGTGGGGGTGTTGAGCTACGTGTGAGGGATTGAGCGGCGCGACAGGCGGATGAATGGTTTGCAGGGCTGGGGTCTGCAAGGAAACGAGCGTATAAGCACTGAAGACGAGTTCCCACCAACGCGCGATGGAAAGGTAATCGGTCAGGCGGTAGTCCGCCCAGCCCAGTTCATTCTTGCTGTGCTTGAAGCCATACTCAATCCAGGTGCGGAGGCCATACAGATTGCCAAGCGTCTGGTGGACCTTCCCCGACAGATTCGTCATGACAAAATAGGTTGTGTCTTTGGGGAGCATGGCGGGGTCTGTGGTTAGCCAGAAATAACGCAGCGCGGTGCGCTTGCCAAAGATGCATTCGCTGACGTAGCGGGTTTGCTGGGTGCCGTCGCTAAAGCGCCGCTCAAACCTGCGCCAGCGGGTTTGGCGTTGGCGCGTGCCCCGCGGCACCCAGACCGCATGGTTATCCCGGATAGCAACGACAAAGTGTAGCTTGAGCCGGACAAGCGCGTTGGTGAATTCGCTGCTTTCGCCGTACAGCCGGTCGGCCAAGACCAGGTCAAACTGAAACCCACGGTCGCACAGTTCTTGGATGAGTTCAATCGCCAACTGGGGTTTGCTTTTGTAGACATCCCCGTCCTTCAAACGCTTTTGCGGTTTGAAAATCCGGAACAACAGTGGAAAGGTGATGTTTTCTAGGACCCCATAGGCATTCACGGACACGACGCCGTTTTCGGTCTTCCCCAGATTGCCGATGTATTGCCGCGCCGTGTAATCGGTCGTCTCCCCCTTTTCTTATCCCCCGTTTCGTCGATACACAGCACCAACGGTCGCTCGCCCAAGACTTGTTGCAGCAGTGCCAACCGTTGCGTCCGCAGTCTGTCGACCGACCAATCCCCATGCGCCACGAAATGGTGTAAACCCTGACTATCCGTTTCTCCAACGACTTTGGCAATGGCCGGCAAACTCTTCCGTGGTAACTCACTCAGCAACCCAATATGCAGGTCTTTGAAATACTCGAAACTTCGGACATCCTCGAATAGTTCCCGATATTGCGCGCAGTACGCATCCACAAATTTGACAGTCGCTTTTGCTTCCCGCTTGACCGTCATGCCCTGTTTCCTATTTCCTCTTCTTCTCCCCTATTTTACCCTTTACTGATAAAAGAGGGTCAATACTAAATCCGGGAGTATAATCAAAGGATGAACCGCTTAAAAATTGCACCGCATCAAAGTCTGGAAGAACTAGAACAGCATTATCGCCAAGCCGAAGATGGGGTGGCGCGCAGTCAATGGCAGATCATCTGGCTACTGGCGAGTGGACGCCCCAGTGCCGAAGTCGCGGCCATCACCGGGTACAGCTTGGATTGGGTACGCAAGCTAGCACAACGGTACAACGAACACGGACCAGCGGGCATGGTCGATGGACGGCATCGGAATCCGGGACGGGCGTTGAGCTTGAGTGCCTATCAGCAGAAACAACTGAAAGCATTACTCAGTGCGGCCGCCGCACACGGCGAACGCTGGAGTGGGCGCGAGGTCGCTGCCTGGATGAGTGCACGGTTGAAACGGAACATCTATCCGCAACGCGGTTGGGAAATGCTGTGTCGGTTGGGGTTTCGACCCACCGTCGGACGCCCACGGCATGTCAACGCCAACATCGAAGACCAGACCGCTTATAAAAAACCTTCATCGCCGGAGTAACACACTGGCTCTCGACGCATCTGGCGCGCGGTCATCGCTACGAAGTCTGGGCGATGGATGAACATCGCGTGGGACTCAAGCCCATTTTGCGAAAGATCTGGGCATTGCGCGGTCAGCGACCCATCATTCCCGTCCAACAGCGCTACGAATGGCTTTACCTCTATGGTTTTGTGCAACCTGCCACCGGACGCAATTTCTGGTTGGTATTGCCTACGGTATCCATTCCTGCTTTTTCGGTGGCACTGACGCATTTTGCCCGGTTTCTGAAAACCACCACCGATGCCTATGCCGAGCTTATTCTGGACCGTGCAGGTTGGCACACTTCTCCCAAGGTCCATTGGCCGACTACTGTCCGTCCTGATTTCCTACCGCCTTATTCCCCAGAACTGCAACCAGCTGAACATCTCTGGCGGCTTACTGACGCTCCAATTTACAACCAACATTTCAAAACGCTCGATGACTTGCAGGCGGTGCTCGTCCAGCGCTGTCGTTGGCTGGAGTCCCAACTGGACTTGGTGCGCTCTGCCACCCTATTCTCTTGGTGGTCTAGTTTTGTCTAATTATGTGCCTTTATACGGATTCCGTATTACATTGTTCAACGATGAAGCCGTCATCCTCGCTGATTTGGGGTTTCGCGCTAAAAACAACAATCCTGATAACCTCAAGTTGTGTCGTAAAGGCACATGGAATGAACGCATGGTTGTTGAAACGACTTTTTCGCTGCTCACCGTTGTGTGTCACGCCAAAAAAATGTTTCACCGTCGTCTTCCGCAGTTAGAAGCGCGCTTTGCTTACATGGCGGCGATGTTCAACACGCTTGTTCGCTTATCACGCGCTCTTGACCCACAGCCTGACCCGTTCAAAATCAGCATTGCTCGCTTCTCGTTATGACTTGCACCACTGGTTATTAGGAGTATCTGAGGAGATAGATTTTGGGATAGTTTCACTTTCAACTGACGTAAGATTTACTTGTTGATCTTTTCCTCGTGCTTTTGCTAATTGAAGAGCTAAATATGCGTATTCCGGGGATACTCCTATGCCTACAGATACGGTGCAAGGGCCTTTGGGAAACGTATTTAAAAGATTATCCCTGATATATTCTGGAGTAATCGCCAAAAGGCTATCGCCGCCTGAAAACACAATCTCGCAACCCCTCTTTTTTAAAACTTCTGCAATTTCATTGACATATATCTGAATTGAATTACTAAGATTCTTGCATCCCTCAAGGTTATTCGAAATTATAAGGGTTCGCAAAAGATTTCCAACATCATCCCCATCAATTGCGATAAAGTATCTTCTCAACATTCCAGCCCTCAAGGCGCTAAAATATCGCTCTTGAGAAGTTGCTCAAGAGCAAGGAGCGTTAAATCAAGTGTTAGTCTAGCGTCTTGTCGATTGACTTTGTAATAGTGAGTGCTATGCGAGGCGAAATTTCTATATATTCTCATTGCTTCAAATAGAATGTCGGTACCTAAAGTCGGAACAACTACGTTTATCAGCATTGTATCAGTATCATCTAACTCGCGACGGGAAGCCAAACTACGGTATTCTTCCCATAAACTGGTAATTTGCCTGATTTTAGCAACGTGCGCATTTGCTTGAGTTTTGATTATGCCCAATTTACGACAATAATCATACCATATAAATACAATATCTTCACATACTTTACCTAAACTATTGATACAAGCTTCAATACTATCTGTGGATTTCATGGAAAGAGATGAAGCAGCAAAATAATTTACTAATGCATGATTTAATCTGTCTTGCACGTCATTGCCAAATTTTACATTTTTATTTTTAAGTTTTAGCATAAGCTCGTCAATTTTATCTCGATAATATACAAGTTCAATATAACTGCTCTGAGCAATGTTAAGCAACCCTTCCAAGGGGTTTATGCGGATATAGTCCCATTCTTTAGGATATTTCAACTCTGTAATATTTGTATCCTTATTTGGCTTAACTTTAAAGTCCAATGCAAAAATATTCGTAATTCGTGTAATTGTGGCAACTGCATAGAGGATACTTACTGTAAATTTTTGACCGTTTGACAGATCAACTATGATGTTTGTTGTCCCATAATCTCTGATCAATTGAGCTACTCTGTTTGGAATCGTTTGCTGTGCATCATTATCCCTAATAATAGATGTATTGATACGCGATGCACCGAGGATTTTTATAATTTGTTGGTTGCGTTGAGTATTTTCTGCCGATGTAGCAGATTCAGCTGTATCAAATATTTCAATTGTATCAACGTCACCCAAAAGTGTTTTGACGGCATAGCAAACGCCGTCAAACGTAGGTTGAAATACATTGCCAGCAGTAATCAACACGCGACTTCCAGTCATCCTTCTTGGTAATAATTTTACCAATTGGTCAAAGTTGTGTTCGATTTCAACTTCATTGCTTAAATCTATATACTGGAGGGTATGCCATCGCACTGGCAATTTGACATCCTCCATCAGAAGCGGAATCACAGTCTTTTCGTTATCCAGCGCATATTCCACTTCCGAAAGAACATAAGAAGATTTAATGCTGGAATTTGTCACAACAATCAATACGTGGGATGATGCCAAAAGCGCATTTTCAATTTCCTTGTTCCACTCCAATCCTGGTTGAATATTTTTAGAAGAAACCCAGAATGCGATATTTCGCTTTTCTAAGAATTGGCAGATCAAAGACACCTTTTCAGCATCTTTGCTTGCATGACTCACAAATACAGGAGATGCCATTTTGAACTCCAAAAGCGGAAATTAATAACCACCCAGTTTACAATAAAGCGCTTTGCCAATACATCAGATGTATTTCTCGCACTTTATCATAAACCAAGTATAAAACATAGAATTGGCTCCTACAAGTCCTTGATTAAACTCAATGTTTTAGGATTAACGGAACTGCTTCAATCCCCGTCACGGGGTCGGCTACTTAAAGCCATGAAGTTCGCGGCACCGTTCGTGATCGGAGCAATGTTTCAATCCCCGTCACGGGGTCGGCTACTTAAAGCCTTAAGGCCTTGGAGAGGGTAACCCTCCAAGGAACAGTTTCAATCCCCGTCACGGGGTCGGCTACTTAAAGCCTTCATATCACTATCCCCTGATTGTATCGAGCAAACATGTTTCAATCCCCGTCACGGGGTCGGCTACTTAAAGCCTAAATCCGGCGCACAAAAAAATCGTAAGTCAAAATGTTTCAATCCCCGTCACGGGGTCGGCTACTTAAAGCCATCAGTGATCACATCCGCGAGAACACGTGGACAAGGTTTCAATCCCCGTCACGGGGTCGGCTACTTAAAGCCCAAACGCAGTCAAGTTTTGGATCGCGTTTGCAAGGTTTCAATCCCCGTCACGGGGTCGGCTACTTAAAGCCAACCAAAAACTTCGCTTCTTAACCGCGATGGAGAAAGTTTCAATCCCCTTCACGGGGTCGGCTACTTAAAGCCCTTTTGCAGTTACCGCATCCCAGCCCTCATTAACCAGTTTCAATCCCCTTCACGGGGTCGGCTACTTAAAGCCCAGTCGGCGTTACTGTTGCTGATCAGGCTGGCATCGGTTTCAATCCCCTTCACGGGGTCGGCTACTTAAAGCCTCAGGACACCGCCGAGGGAACCACCCTGTCCTATACGTGTTTCAATCCCCTTCACGGGGTCGGCTACTTAAAGCCAGAGCAACAGGGAGCGCTGATCGTCCAAATGCTGGGTTTCAATCCCCTTCACGGGGTCGGCTACTTAAAGCCCCTCAAACCATTATCAGTCAGTAAGTCAGTCCAATCGTTTCAATCCCCTTCACGGGGTCGGCTACTTAAAGCCCTCCGTTCTTCACTCTATGCCCCGCGACGAATTTAACACGTTTCAATCCCCGTCACGGGGTCGGCTACTTAAAGCCCCTCAAACCATTATCAGTCAGTAAGTCAGTC
>CAYSOC010000141.1:0-330 GCA_964432445.1 uncultured Anaerolineaceae bacterium | reverse complement strand
CAATCGTTTCAATCCCCGTCACGGGGTCGGCTACTTAAAGCCTCGCGCGCTCTTGTTCACCCGCAGCTAAGGAGGAATGTTTCAATCCCCTTCACGGGGTCGGCTACTTAAAGCCTATGACGCGGTCTGGGCCGCGTCTGGCTGGTTGTGTTTCAATCCCCTTCACGGGGTCGGCTACTTAAAGCCTTTTGGATTGCCTGGAGGCCAAGGGCTTTATCAATGTTTCAATCCCCTTCACGGGGTCGGCTACTTAAAGCCAGTGACTTACTACGGCCCTGTAAAGCTAACTAAGGGGTTCAATCCCCTTCACGGGGTCGGCTACTTAAAGCC
>CAYSOC010000140.1:0-18057 GCA_964432445.1 uncultured Anaerolineaceae bacterium | reverse complement strand
GCGTCTGTGGACGATGTCCGCGCACGAAGCGTGGTTAATGTCATCAGGCACGACAATACAGGTGTGTGGATTTGGACTAGACATTGGACATGGATCTGGCAAGTCTAATTAGACCACTTTAGACATGATTAGACATGTTGGACATGACTGCTCAAAGCACTGGTTTCCAGATTTTGGACATGCTTGGACTTGTCCCCAATCTTGCTGACAACCCATCTATTCCATATGGGTCCGATGTCCAAATGAGTGGCAATGACTTTAGACATGGTTGGACATGTTAGACATACCCCTCAAAACGCCATTGTGGAAGGCGCTCGGCAACATAACCCGTGAAGAACCGAACACCACAAACATCATGTTTGGTCATAAGCAGGAATCGCTCGGAACGTAGCCGTAAGGTAGCATGAGTGCCACACCGTGATCTATTGTTTCGCTATTCATCCAGATCGTAGTGTGCTATCAGACAATTACACAGTGCGTAGCATGGCCGCCCTCGCAGGCGGCCATCCGCTGTGGCGTGAGCCACAGCGTCTACCATCGCGCGCAATTTGTCGAATTGACCTTGATTGATTTTCGCGCGAGGTAGCCAGCTAAAGCTGGCCCTTTTCGCTGGCGCTCAAAGGGGTACGGTGCGCGTCACCGCGCACCGTGTGCGGTTGCTACCGCACTTTGAGGTGTGTGGTAGCTGCCTCCATTGCGAACCTCAGCACACCAGGCTAGACGAATACAGTACAATCTGACTGGCAATTTTAGCATCTGGCGCTGTGCTATAAGCAGCCACCAGCAGGCCTACGTCACACATGGGTGGGCTAAAGACCTTGCCGCAAGTGGCTGGCACATGGTTCAATGGTGCTAACGTTGGGGATGAGCGTTCTGGAATTCTGATCCGGCGATCCAGCGATCCGGTACTTTGGAAAAACTTTTTATTATGCGATTCATTGCTCGCCCATCGTATTTTTCGTTTATAAAGACTTTTTCAAAATTTGCCGGATCACCGGATCAAAGCCGATCAGTATCACATGATTTCATGATCTATTGAAACGTGGGTACTGGATCACCGGATCAAGTATGATGTGGTTCATCACACAAATGGACACAGCAATGGATACGAGAAACATTACGGTGATGCCATGTTCTCTTCTTCCAGAATGTCCCAAAAGTTTTGACGACTTACACCAAGGGCGCAACAGGACGTTTACGCAATGGGTAGATAGCCTGTGATAGCCAGCATATGACATAGGAGCCTTGTAGATGTCCGATAAATAACCGCCAAACCCACCTGAAATCCACATCGATCAGCACATGGAGACACATGGTGATAACAATTTGTCGGTGCAGATCCGCTATGCAGCGGGCGCGGTCACACTTAACGCGCCGCAAGGCCAGGAATTGCCAATGCCTAAACCGAAGATCAATTCCCAGGTCTTTATCAGCTATCGCCGTGAGCCATTCCTTGGTTTTGTATCGCGGTTATATGGTGACTTAAAAAAATACGTTGAGGAGGTGTTCTATGACAAAGACCTCCGTATCGGTGAATGGAATGACGCTTTGCTGGTGAAGATTTATGCGTGCAAAGTTTTTCTGTTGGTCGTCGCGCCCACCACCTTTGATCGCTGTGTCGATCCACAAGATGTGGTACGGCAGGAAATCGTAGAAGCACGCAACAGCGGTAAAGCGATTCTGCCCCTGTTTGAGGATGCCAAACCAGATTGGTCAACGTTTGTGGCGTTGCCGCCACCGCTCACTTTTTTGCCGCGTTTGCAGTCAATCAGCATCTTCTACGACGATTGGGAGAGCGGTGTAGGCCGTCTACTGACCTATTTGTGACGTTCCCCTAACTGTTATTTTTCAGGGGAGCGGCTCAATCCAATAGACAGAGCCTTGTCCCTCCGGGGTATAGCCATAGATATATCCCCCATTGTAGTACCAACGTACATGCCACCAGGCATAGTTATCTGCACAAATTGGCCCGTCCAAGACATCGAAGGTAGCGCCAGAGGCCATTTCAAAGAGCGTGCGTGCGCCAGAGCTACGCCTTCCAGCCTTACTATTCAAAACATTCGGGCTGGATGACGGCGCAACACGACCTTGTTTTCCAGCAACCATGCGCGGAGAAGGCGATCCAGGGCAGGTTTTGGCGATTGGTGTTCTGGTAGGACGCGGTGTGCTACTGGGACGTGGTGTGCTGCTAGGGCGCGGTGTACTGCTAGGGCGCGGCGTTCTAGTGCTAGGACGGCTTGTATTTGTAGCTCTGAATGGTGTCGCGGTCACCGCTCCAAGAACGAACGTCGCGCGTTCCAGTGGCGTTGCCGTCACCGCACCGAAACTAACAACCGTAGCAATCGGGTCTAGTGTTATTTTCGGGTCGGTAACTGACCCTGGTATCGGGGTGGGTATCGGAATACTTGTTGCGTCTGAAGAGACATCCAATATGGGAGCAATGGAGGTAACCGAAAACGTATTCTCTTCAGTTGCAGGACGTATCGTCGATGCTTTCGTTGGAAAAATCAGTACGGTTGTTGGCTCCACCGCCGAGGTTGCCCCAAGGACAGGCGTATCAACTGCATTCGCGGAGGTAGGCAACAACGTTGACAAAGGAGTGTTTGCCGACATTGCGGTTATGCTGGCAAATCCTAACCCACCCGCTACACAGATAAGACCACAGGCCGACGCGATGATAGGACGAGCGCGGTGTAATAGACACGGCAGGTGTACAACTTGCCAATGGGGAACGGGGCGACCACAACGCGGGCAAATACGCCATGTCATAACACTACCTCACTATCCTAAATTCACTGCTGCAATGGGTATGTTCGCTCAAAGTTCCAGCTACGTGCTGTTACATATAGCCGCTATACCCGTTGAAACCTCGTTTTATTGTTTACACAGCTAACAGGATGTTAGCTAACTGTTTTGAGAATTCAGCTTTTTCCAGCATATTATAACCAAATTTATCGATTACATGTAACCCAATACAATAACCAAGTTCGGCATCGGCATTACTGGAACCGTTCAATGCGACTTGGGCGTTATAGCGTAATTCGTTGGAAAATGCCCCATAACGCTCCCCCTCCGATTTATAATTTGGACTACGGATAATACTATTGAGCCGTTCGATTTGGCTGGAATCGATCCAATCATGCGCCTCGCTTCGATAGAGGCAAATTGCACGGCAATCTACGCAACCACTAAATGGGCCTTGAGCGCGTTCGGATTGAAATTCATAGGCTCGCACAAACGTATCGAGCGAGGCTTGACCATCACTAGCGAGTCCTGTATTCAAAACCCGCAAGATACCTTCTGTCAATTTAATCCGCAGCTCTTCTGATTCGGTATATAACCAACCTTTGTCTGTTGCCCGCTTCGAGATCGTTTCGGCAATCCCTCGAATGCAAAACAAGAGGCGTATATTTTTCTTCACCTCTACAGAAAGGTGCGCAGCAAAGCGCTCAATATATTGATCAACCCACAGAAACCATTGCGGCAGCCGTTCGCGTTTATGGATTACGATCAGGATTAATTGTGCCCAAGTGGCAGGTTTGGTTTGTTCCAGCAGAGTAGTGACCATTTGATAAAGAGGGGCATCGGGTGTACCAAACACGCCGCACCGCACCCCATAGCGGCGCAGGTTTGGGATAGTGGCACAGGGTTCAAGGTGAATATAGCTTGGGCTATACTGGCGCAGGATCGCATCGGATGGTGGTGATAACCGCAACGTGCCGCGTGGATCATTCATCTGAGTGAGATATGGGTGATCGGCTCCTTCCATATAGACTGTAGCAACCCCTGGTCGCAATACCGAAAGATATTGTGATTGGTCATCCGACATGTTCATCGTATGTGCCATCATTTCCCGATCATCGGCGGCCAACAAACGATGGACAATTTTCAAATTCGTATTTTTGATAATATCAGGCGTTAATTTTTCGGGGATTTGTTCAGCAACGAGTACCCCCTGCTTATAAGCGCGAATTTCGGAGAGCATATTCACGAATGTTTCTACCGCTTGCGCGCGTGGGTTTGCCGATTCTGTATCGACCTGTGTAGAGGTCTTGGCGAGTAGCCGATGCGCCTCTTCAATCACAATTAAATGCTGCAAACCACTCGGCAGCTTACCCAACGCGGCTTGAGTTCGTCGATATTCGTAGAAGCGAATCAGCAAAAGCCCGATCAAAAATGTTTTTTCATCATCGTTGCCTAGGCTTTCCAACTCCAGAATCGTTGGTGCAGAAAGCAAATCGGCAATGGGCAGCCCGCGCACCGTGTCCAATAATAGCCCTTTAGATCCCAATCGTAACGACCCAATCCGCGCTTTCAGTCCGGCCTGCACATCCTGTTCGATCTTGCGGTCATATCCTAAGACCGCCACGACTTCGTCGATCTTGCGATAGAGATCGGAAAGCGTCGGGAAAATCGGAAATTGGTGTCGGTTTTCCCAAACGGTTTCGGGGAGGCGCATGTTGATACCTGTGGCTAAATCCCACCCTTTATCTTCGTAGACCTGATGCAATGCGGTTTCAAGTACATAAGGCATCGGCGCATAGAGAATGAAAGCGGCATTGAACACCGCTTTGAGGTGATCAATATGCGCCAGCAGCGAGGTATCCCCCGGTGAATCGCCTAGCTCAAACTCAAACGGATTCAGCCGAAATGGGGCGAGGGTTTCATTGCCCAGGCTATAAACTTGGAGGTCGGAGATTGGCCCTGTGGCTCTGCCATTTGAAATCGCGCCCAGCAAGGTGCGATATTCAGTCTTAGCAGGTTCAATCACGCAAAACGGCACGCCGGCTTTGTAGGCACTATCGAGCAAGGCGATGGTGGAAGTTGTTTTTCCGCTACCTGTCACCCCAACAATAACGCCATGTTTGCTCAAATCATCCAGATCAATTTCTAGTCGTTGCCCAGAAGGTTGATTATCTTGCAGAATATTCCCCAAAATGACCGGGCGACGCGCGCTTCCCTGAAAATGGGTATCGAACTGGACATAATCTTGAATGAAATAGCCGGGAACTTCTTCACGTGGCAGGTTGAGCATGAGGCTCAACTCGGCAGAGGTCAAGTAGGTTTGATACTCTGTGGCAGCGGTGCTGCCTGAGCGACAATTGGTGACCCGGATCGGCTCTGGAAAGGAATTCTTGCCCCCCAGTGCGCCAGCAGCAATCCCACACAGCGTACTCAACGCGGCGGGAGTAGCCGCCCCCAAAATGACGAAAGTTTGCCAACCGCCACTCGAAAGCGCCTCATCCAGCCTTGCCAATTCCCGTTCCAGCATCGATAGCAAATGTTCAGCATTCCAGTTGACGACCTCACCGCTGATGGTATAGGTACTGCCGCTTGATTCATTCGGACGTAGCTGGCGGTTCACCTGTTCTGTATCTTGTACCGAACGGCGTGTTTGAGATGCAAAAAAACTGAGCTTTTTAAGCACCTCGGCGCGCACATTCAACAGTTCTCCCCGGTTACGCGGATAGGCTTGGACGAGATAACCCCACGCCATGCCGCGCATTCCGCGCAATATCCGGCTCAGAAGCGCGTCACTGGAGGTTTTCCCGGTTGGCTCAGTTTCCAGGTGTGGAATACCGCTCAACACAGCACAGTTTGTGAATTGGGTTAGGGCTTGGCTCTCTAAATCGTAGTGGGGGGTGCTTTGCACTTGGATACCGGGAAAAATCGCCTGTAGTCCATTGAGCGTTCGGCTCGCTTCGCCCAATGAGAAATTCAGGTGAAATAGACTTGGGCTACCTAGTGCGCATAGTGTCATTGGCTCGGAAGTTCGCCACGCCCCCTTCGAGACATCTTGCATTCTGGCTTGCCAGTCCAGATCGGGCTTATCTTTCCAGAACTGAGACAATCCGTTGATCTGCAACATGGGTTGACCATGCAAAAACTGGCTGAGGCGAGGAGGCGAAGGTTCGGCACTCTCCAAATAAAAACGCTGCAAATCGTTCAATGCTTCATTAATTTCAATTTCATAATTTGGGAGCATGGCGAATTTTCCTTATGCCCGAAATCGAATTTCAGCGTTGACCGTATGGTTAAATCCCTGTTGCAAAACGATGGTACCGCCCTGATCGATCCCCCAAATCGAGACATAATCCCCTAGCCCCATCGATCCGCTTAGGTAATCACCTTCGACGCGGACTTCATATTGGATACCTGATGCGTCTTCGATACGCAGTTGATGTACAGTACATTCTTTTAAATTATGGCGTCCTGTGACAGAGCCGATGAGCATCTCGAAGGGGGACATGATGAAAAAGAGCGTCATTAGTCCTTTTCCGAACACCCCTCGACGCCGCGCCATTTTGCCCTGACGTTCGGAGACGACCTGCCCTTGTATCGGTGGCGGTTTCATGCGTACAAATCGTGGCGGCAATGGGCTACCGACTGGCACGGCAGTCGGTGGGGACAGCGGCGTTGGCAGCACTGTGGATGGCAGCGGAGACGAGGGGCGGCTGGGCTTGGCAGGCGGTGCCGCTGGGCTTAGTGGTGGCGAATAGGGGACAGGAAGTGGACGACTCCCAGATGGTGGCTTACTACTCGATGGTGTGCTTGGCGGAGGGGGCGGTGTACTACGCGGAGGAGGCGGGCGGGATGACGATGAGGTAGGAGTAGGCGTCCCCCCTGTTGCGGGGCGTGCAGCACCAAGAGGAGCTAGCGGCTTGGCGGGGGAGGCGGCACCTGGAACATGTATTGTCGGATCAAGCGTGTTGCAGCGTAAACATTTATTTTTGTTTGTTGGGTTCATTGCCCCACACTTGGAACACTGCCAAACCTGTATCCCCATAATTTAAACCTCCCCCCTTAGCCACACCGTAAAATCTGGGCTGAGCGCTTCATAGACAGCGGCAAGCTTCTGTGGTTGAAGCCTTGTCAGCGCCGTCCAATATTGCTGCCCCAACGCTCCCGCTGGTTCATCAGGATAGCGTTCCATCAGGGATGGCAACAAATTAAGGGCTGCTTTTTCTGCGACATGGCTCCACTCGACTTGAAACTTCCCCAGCGTTTCTGGCATCTCCCGATACAGCGGAGTACGTTGATCTATTGCCACTTCCACCACATCGATCAACGGTAGAGTGGCGCGTATCCGCGTGAAGGGGCGCTGTACCATCGACTCACGAATGCGATAGTGAAAGCACCGCAGTTCTCCCGGCGCGCCCACTGGATACGATAATTTCGCTTCCATCGGGATTTGGCGGATGACACCGGGAGCATTACGGATGGTGATCCACCAATGATAACCGAGGTCAGGGGTATCCTCAAACTTCATCGATTTAACTGGCATCGTTTCTACTCATAAGTTTGGACGGAATCATGATGTGATTATCAATTTACGGAAGCGGCTCGGTGGTGCTTGCCATTCGATAATTGTACTTTTCCCAGGCCGCTATAAAAGTCGGACCATCATAGGATTTGGCAGCTCCATCGGGACGCCCAGTATCATTGGCGTACACCGTTTTTAGTTCCCCTTGACTATACGCTGCACCAGTGACCCATAACGCATGTCCCCCAGCCTCTGGATCATTCCACAACGTTCCCGCGTCGACTGCTGTAATCACGGCGTGGCGCTGCGCCAATTCATTGTGCAGCGCCAATTGCGCATCCTCTGGCGTCTCCCATGTCTCAATGGTTCGCCCGACCCCGGCGGCCTCGAACCCAAAACCAATCTGATCGGCCGAAGTTCCATTCATATCAGGCGTTTCTGGATTCCGGTTATAGCCTGGGGGATTCATTCGTTCGCCCATTTCCCGCAACGATTCGGCGGGTATATCTTTGCCATAGGCATCCATTGCAGTTTTCTGGGACATGATACCGCAATCGAAATTAGTCTCTTGTTGCTGCCAGTAGACGGCTAATTTCTCAGGGTCACCAACACTATCACTAACGTCAAACGCCGTATCCCCAACCTGATCGCCTTGTACCTGTGTTTCTGGGATAGATTCAGACCGTCCTGGTCGCCACGCCTCTGGTTGACGCTCCTGATAATCCTCTTGAAACCGCTCCGGGTTATACTGGTACCCTTCGCCTCGTTCCGAGGGTTCGGATTGTGGCTCGTTGGTTTCTTCCGGGCGCCCTGGTCGCCATGTCTCCTGCGGACGGGTTGAACGATCAACGGATTGCTGGTCTTCTGGGCTAAACCGATTTTCGCCCATGATGATAGTCCTTTATTCCTTGGTGCTATGAATGGCGATCATCATAATCAATTGGCTTCAAACTATCCCAGAAATAATAACGCCATTTCCGGGGTAGCGAAGCAAGTCTATCTCGCCATGTTCGATCATATAAATCGACATCTGAGGCACGGTCTGCTACTACCGGCAAGGTGTTTGCGTGCCCCATCAGCCACAGGATCGGTTCCAGCACGCGCACCCCCTCAAAGCGGGAATTATTTGATCGATCCGCCATTCGCCCCAGTGCCGAACACGAAAAAAACTTAACATCGGTGAATTGTGCCCGCATACTACGTACAAAATTACCAGCCCCATTTTCATTCAAGAACTGTTCGACCAGATAGCTGATGGCATCTTCTGGATAGTGAAACGAGGCGTCTTTCGCCATCAATGCGCGTGCCGCTGGACCACCAATGCGTTTTTCAAGATCGAAGGCGTCCACCTTAGTCAGCACTACTGCAACGGGGTGTGGGAAAAGCTGATGCCGCGAGAACTGGATGCCGCTCTTATCGCTACGGGCAAACGCTTCAAGCGCGTCCACCGTGCGTTGAAAAATGTCATCGGGGCGATCTGTACCCGGCGCTAATTCCATTTCACTGGCCTTGATCTGGTCTTTATATTCCCGTTGTACCGAATCAATCGAAAATGGATCGATGATCAGCACGATCCCATCGATATACTTAAAATATTCCTGTTGCAAAGCGCGGGCGGTACTTTGCAAAAATTCGCCAGCCAGGTCATAGATGTACAGCAACTTGGGGACACGTTTGCCAGAGCGTCGAATTTCAATATTATAAGCGCGGGCACTTGCATCGGCATCTGAGGTTTTCGCCAACCGTTCGCCCCGTTCCAGCGCCTGAATGCTATTTTCATAATCTTTTTCGTGCAAGGGATCGGGGAAACTTGTCGTATAGGAATTGTCTGGCGCGTAGGTATCGATCAATCGTTGCGTCGCAGCGACAATATAATGAGATTTTCCGGTATGCGGGCCGCCAATAATTGGAATATGGACGTTTGTCCCCTGCCCGTGCAACTCATTATCACAGACGGGACAGCGGCGCACCAGCTTGGAGCGACCCATAATGTTTAGGGTAGGCAACGGGGTATCGCAGCGTACCCCGCCCGCCGTGCCTTTACAACGATGCTGAACGACCCCGTACACACTAGGCCAAAGGCGCGAGTGCCGTTCACCACATTTCGAGCAAATATAAATTGGAATATCAAATTGATTGTGACACACCGGACAACGCACATAAATACGATAGAATGTCGTATATATCCGATTAAATATCGTCAATCCAACCATACCAACGCTGGCAAACAATGCCCCAATCGCCAAGATTACAAATTGGATTACCGAAAACAAGGCGACGATCAGAATGGCGGTGATATAGTGTGACGCGCCGCCAAGCATATTTCCGAGCGCGATCCCACTCTTCCAGACTTTTAGGAGCGTCCCCATAAAGTCCCATTTGTGATTAAAATTAGCCTCATCGCGGAAGCGGCGGGCGCGATCAAACCACGGCTTGGCCTCATCCCCAGTATTTCGAAAGACATTTTGGAACACGTATTGAATGACATACCAACCGCCATCAAATACATACATCTTATACGCAGGCTGATCTTCAAAAAATTTCATGGCGGTGCCTTCTTCGGTCTTGACTTTCGCAACGAGCCTTGACGACTAACGGTGATTGAGGGATTCGTGCGCTTCTCGAAAAACCTCAATAAAATGAATCATTCCCGTAAATACCCCATTGAGAGCTCCAACAACAGTGATACCGAGGGCAAGCAATGCGCCAATCGCCAAGACAATCCCCACAAAGGGCAGGACAATATAGACAATGAAGGCGATAATTGCCGCGACGACGATGGCGATGCCGATGAGATATCCAATAAGTTCTTCCATATTGCCCATTCCCTCTTTCGATCCGCTATCAAAATTGCGTTTACCGAAATCTTTAGTTATCCAAACAACCCTTTGCGTTGCGG
The DNA here is from genome assembly GCA_964432445.1 of uncultured Anaerolineaceae bacterium. Lineage (GTDB taxonomy): Bacteria > Chloroflexota > Anaerolineae > Aggregatilineales > UBA2796 > JBBRMW01. The sequence continues at coordinate 7,894 of CAYSOC010000140.1, read as the reverse complement.
TAAATATTTCAAGATTAGCGATCCCCACGGCTTCTTGGTGAGTTGCGCCTCGAAATCGCGGCTGATCCTGCCGTATTCGCGTGTTTTGCGGATTATTTCCAATTGGACTGGAAGTTCCATTAAAAATTCTGGCAGGGCAAATTCTACATTCTTGAGCAGTCGTTCCATGTTGGTAAACCAAGTTTCAAGAATACTGACCGTTTCCGGGATCAAATTAGTGCGGAGCAGTTCCTCGCTAAAGCGCGCCCAATACATCTCCCAAAAAATCTCTTTATGCTTAGGAATCCAAAGCGTTTCGATGAGAAGGAGATGCGTTGGAACAAGCGGTTTTGTGATAAAAAGTTCTTTGAGCAGCCTTCCCGCTTCTTGTTTGTAGAAGTCTGCGCCCAGCACCGCTAAACGGCTATGGATATTGCTCACATCAGATTCATTAAGTGTTTTACGTACCAAAGCGAGTGATCCTTGTACGATGCCTTGATAAACAGGGGAGAGCGACATTTGCGAATATGCTTCAAACCGTTCGTATAAACGGCGAACGGCTCCAGAGGGAACAGCAATCGTGGCGTCCGAGAGCACAGTTTCGGTAAATTTTTTCCGCCATTCGGCGGGCAAATTCGTGTCAAATTTTTCCTCGGCGAGGATGGCAGTCGCCAGTTCGGGGTGGTTCACACTTGGGATTTGCCATACGGTTTCACATATTTTATCTAGGACGCTCTCCCGCTGTTGCGGTTTGTCATACCCATCAACCCATTCAAGCGCAACTGTAAGCAACTTCGTAAGGGTTTGATCGGTATGCGCAGCGTAAATAATATCTTGGCGCAATTCATACCCGATAATTGAACGTGAGACTTGCTGATAGATATTCCGCAAGGGCGCACGTTCTGCCAACGACATACCTCGAATCAGTTGAGCATAAACCCATTCGGGGACAGGCGATTGGGGCACCTGCGTCTTTAGTTCACTGAGGACAGCAATGAATAGCGAGTTATTGGTACCTACTGCGCTGGTCACAGCGGCGATCAATGTCATTGACGGCGACGGGATATTCAGTTCGTCGTTCGTTGCCAGTTGGTTCAACGCTATACAAGTTTTCTGAAGGATCACTTTGAGCGCTGGCGAAGAAGTCGCCTGCCAATCAATAAGCGCCCCGACCATATCCCAAAACAACTGCAACTGGGAAACAGTGCTGGTGAGTTGGGCTTGTAACCAGTCGATCAGATTGCTTCGATTGAAAGCCGTTTGAAGCATGGGCGGTGAATATAAGGTGTTCAGGGACGATTGCAGGGAGTGTGCAGCTTGTTCTCGATTTTGGACAATGAGGGTGCATTGAATATTCGCAAGGTTAGGGGCGCTATCTTCAAAAGCAGGGTCTTTTTGCCGAAGTACCCCCAACGCTTTGATTAGCCGCTCAGACGTCTCATGGGGAGTTTTGGTCAGCATATCGGCGAAAATATCGCGGGCAGTGATCATGTCTAGGATGTCACGCTTTTGGAAATTCGACTGGGCAGTGATGCGTGTCGATATGCTATCGGCAGCCTTTGCGACATGGGCAACATTGGGGAGGCGTAACTTTTTGATGCCCGCTTGATAAAAAATGGCACAATCGTCCAGAAACGAATCGATCTGTTGGCTATTTGCCAAACGATGATCAACCCACCCAAAAAACTCTAGTAAGTCGCTCGTATCACTGTTGTATTGATCGGCATAAAAATTTTCACAAACAAAATCGGCATAGGCGCTGGAGTTCGCCTGACTGATGCGATTATCCCGCGCGTTCAACACAAAATAGGTAATATAGTCATCCGCATTAAACCGAAACTGGGAATCTCCGGTGGTGCCAGTGACGATAAATGGGGTACTGTAGGGGTCATGATGATAGGTGGAAAAGCTGAACCATGTTCGACTACTGGTGGGTAAGGCCATGGTCAGGACGGCAATCCACAACGCGATATTTTCACTCTCATCGAGCAAAATCAGCCGACGGTGGGTGGTTCCAGCCTCGATCACCGCGCTTAACATGGCATGTAGCCAATCGCGCCGCGATCCCTCCTCCAGAAATTGCCACATCGCATCAAAGTCAAAAACCACTTCGGCATCAAAACTCTCAAGGGCGGGTAGCTGTGTTTGAGCCGTAGCATCACCATTGATCCAGAATGGGCTATGCCAGTAGAAAATCGGGGAAACAATGGCGTTGAGTTCCTGAACTGGTGCGATGACGGTATGTGCAAAAGAATTGCCCGGACGCGCATATTCATCCGAACCACACGACTGAATACAGGCCAGAATGCCCTCGCCTTGGGGCGTTGGGAAGTAGCGAAACGCAATTGGATGCGTTTCGATCTTATCAATCGCCAACGTCGGCGGGATACGATAGCCCGTGATTTTAGGGATAAGGTCTAAGACCTGTGGTGCAATATCCGGTGATTGTGCCTTGACCTGAAAACCGGATTTTGCCTCGGTGCGTGTAGACGTATAGTAATGTTGCAAGATTGCCATCGTCACCCCCTTTTTTTGCCTACGCCGCCAGTTTATTACACCGGCAGTCCGGGAAATTATTTTTTAGTTTTGATCAATTTAAATTGGCTGAAAATCCACAGAAGCGGGTCTTCCACACGCATGGGGGAAACCGCGCCATCGATCTGACCATCGGGCGTTGGCGCTTTGCCCAGCGACGAGACACCGAAGAATCGATAGGACGCAAAGTTGTGGCGGAGCAATTGTTCAAAATTCGTTCCAACCCATTCTGATAGATAAGCGGACAATTCCGTATTGACTGATTGCGCATCATTTTCATTGAAAAATCCAAGATGATCGCCTGCATGATGCAACCCGGAAGAGGCGTCAATAATCGGGAAAATGGCGTCGAGTTTGGAAACCGCAAAGGCGATAGGGGTATCAATTTTGTCGTTTGGGCGCATCTGAAACTGGCGCTCAAAGAGGTCGCGCAAGCGCCCGACGATATACGAAGGTTCAGACGCGATCTCCGCCTTGGGTAACACATTCGCCGGAAGTTGTTGCCGCACTGCGTCAATTTGCAGCGGGTCAATCAGGAAGATGATCGCGTCTGCAAAACAAATATAACGGGCTTCGGTAGAGAGCGTATCGAGCGATTGCATATCTTCGCCCGCGGTGTCGAACAAGACCAAGTTTGCCGACTGTGGATTCTTTCCAATATCGGTTGTCATCCGAAAGATCAGCGGGGTTCGTACCCCACGCTCCTGTATAGTGGAGGGTGTTGGCTTAATGACCCGCTTGTCCTTGAATAATGGGTCAAAAAAATCGCGGCGATAACGCTCACGGGTGGTGTCTCCCATGGCCCGCAACGCGCCCGAAAAGTTCGCCCCGACCTCATGTTCCAACCGATAGATTAAGGTGGCAATGTAATTGCTTTTACCCGTGCTTCGACCACCAATAACGGCGATGATTTTCTCCCGCGATGACCCCGCGCTTTGCGTCAGTTCAAAGTGGCATTGGGGGCAAATCCGTGTGCGCGTTTCTTGATTGCAGTCCGGGCATTTTGCCTTCATATCTGGTGAAAACTGCTTCAATAGACCACCGCCGCTCGGAACGAATACGGCACCCATCCGTGTCGCACTCGGCAACCCCTGATACTCGGTGTACTCGGTGTCGAGTTTTACGCCCGAACAGCGCGCATTAACACACCGGAAGGCTGCTTTCGATCCGGGAAACTGATGAAAACAAAATGGGCAGGTGATCGCTTTGGATAGTCTGTCGAGCATGATTAAAACAATTTCGTTTTCTCTTTGGGCGGATGGTTAATGCGTATATGCCCACCCCGCGTGTCTAGCAGGCTGTCATCACTTAGGAATAACCTGCCATAACTCTGAGACCGTTCCGCGCTTTCTGGTAAGGGGACATCCAATGGTTGATTGGATGTAATGTCACCCGCCTCATCGATCCGACAGACTTCTTCACCGTTGTTACGGCTGGTCGGGAGATTGCCCTGACCACGTACCAGAATCATCGGCGGATACACGCCTCGCCCATCTCCCGAAACGGAGAGAATCAATCCCCCTTTTCCGAATAGCCCTTTGCGTTCCCGCCGAATTTCATAGTTCAAAACAATCTGTCCGGCGAGGCTCACCCGGCTGCGTGCGCCGCTGCTCAACCCGGAAGCCACCAGTTTCTTGGCCTCATTCGCGGCAACGGCAAAGACAACAATATAGTGATCTTTTTGCGCAGGTGCGCCGATAGACCAATAGCCGTTCCGGTCATACTGAGATCGCGTGATTTCGCTGAGCGAATGCGCGTCATCGGGGTGGTTGGGATAATTGTCATAGTTATACGCGACGATGACCTGCTGGCTCCCTGCGGGCCAATCCCAACGCAGTTGAATCTCGTTAACCTGACGAGTAGTTTTCAGGTTGGAAACATCGTCCAGCGCAACATATTCAGAGTTTTTGCCCAGCCAGACCGAGCCACGATAAATCAGCACCGGGGTGAAATAGGCGATCCCGCTTTCCTTGATGGTAACGACGGCCTCTGCGCGGGTGCCCGTGAGTAGCACGCCAAGATGGGAAAGCGTCTCTTGTGGGATCACATCGCCTGCCTGATATTCGTTTAAGGGTGTGGTGGTTTGCAAAACCGCGCCATCACCCTTTTTCGGTGGCGTCCAGGATAACCGAAGCTCCCGATGGGGACTGGTCTTGCGCACTTCAATCTGAAGCGCTTCAATCGGTTCCGGCGGCGGTTCGGGGACTACATCCAGAAAAACGCCTGGTGAAAGGAGTGATTCTCCTTTGTGGTTTTGAAAAACTGCGTATATCCCGTAATGATAGCGTTTTCCATTCGTCAAATTACGGTCAATCGCCCGCGTCAGATCAAACATCGGCACAGCTATCCCATCGGTACTCGAGGCGAGTTTCCCGTTTTCAGAGCGCCTGATGCGGATTGAGGCGGCGTTGGCAGGAGGCGTCCAACGCAGCTGCACCTCACTATCATTGATCAAAGTGGTGATCTTTTCGACATCCCCGCGAATCAAGACGGGTTCGGTTAGGGCGGCGTCATTAGAAGGGATACCTTCACGATCTGCATAAATTGCGTAAAATAGCGGTAGCCCGATTTCTGGAGCCGTGTCATCGAAAGTCGTACTTGCCACCGTTGCCAGTTTGTTGCCATCATTTGTAGAGATAGGCCGCGAGGATATCTTCCGAACAACCGTATATTTCACGCCTTTGGATGGGCTTGCCTGCCAGGACAGGCTGACAATCGACTGTCCAGCTTTCAGCTCCAGTGCTTTTGGTGGTTGCGGGGGAGTGCGCGAGAGTGCTTCACGCGCGGGTTTAAAATCGGCACAATCAATCAGAATGGCTTGGTAGCGTTCTACCCCATCGACGCCGCGGTTTTCAGCCTCTCGAACTTCTTTAAATTGTTGTTCGGCTCTCTTGATGGCCTCGTCAATTTGGCGGCGTTCAGCGGCTAGGCTGCTGGCTTCGATGCCAACGGCTTCCAATTGTGGCAACAAGTCCTGCGCCGCTAAAAACTTCTTTTCGCTGAGATGTTTTGTTAATTGTCGCCGCAGCGCATCAACCGCATCAATCTGACGCCGGGTTTCCACCAGACTGTTATCAAGTTGGCGCGTGAATTCATCGCTTTGAGAGTTGCCTCCGGGGGTTGTCCAAAGTACCAGACGCGCCCAATTCAACCGCTCCAAGGCGATTTTATGTCGGCGTTGGCTGTTTAATTCGCTAGCTTCGGAAAGTACAAAACGTACTGCCGGGAGGTTACCAACAGGAAAGCCACAGTTTGTACAATTTTGTGAGGTTGATACCGATTGATGGCATCCTGGACAATCGATGCGCAGGGGCGTGGTGCAACTCTTACAATTACGCGCATCTCTCGTATTGATTGTTCCACAGTTACCGCAAAGCTGGGAATCATCCACAGCGCTCATATCCGGCATCTGGATAGCGAGGCTAAATTCGCGGGCGCGTTGTCTAATCCGTTCGGCGGCTTGTTTAGAGGTAATCTTGCCGCGGCTCTGCGTCGCCGTGTCGTTCATCAGTTTAGTGAACTGTCCGGCATAGATGGTCTTGTCGGCTGTCGATGCAAACCCCTTTACTTTTGCGTCCAGCTCATTATAAATTCGTTCATCGAGATCCCGATCATACGCGAGCTTGGAATCATCATCTCTAAATATTTGTAGCGCGTAGCCACCCAACACATCACTAGCGGTTAACTTATCATCTTTGACACTATTTTTCTTGTTTTCGGTGAGAATTTCTTGCGCTTTAGTCGTGAGATCGCCGCGACGGGCATTTCGGTTGAGCGGGGTCAGGAAGGTGTATAAATCAGCACCCGGCCCATAGATAATTTCCAGATTCGATTTGATACCGTGTAGAATTACATCATCAATTTTTACAGTAGCGGCTTGGGTACCGGGTTTACCCGTCTCGCTTTGGATCGAAATACCAGCCCGCTTGAGTCGATTCCGAACGTCGGCATCCGTAATCAGGCCAGCATAATCAGTCAACCATTTTTTGAGTTCGTCTTCTTTGACAAAGCCCTTCGCAATACTGAGATTATATTCTTCTTCAAACTTATCTTTCTTTTGCGTTTCGCCAGCTTTGCGGATTGTAATCGCGGCGGCAGCCTCTGCTTTGCGCAAGGCTTCATCTTTCATCAATTCCCGAATCTTGGGAATGTTGTCGATGTTACGCTTGGCGGCCATCTTCTTTTGAGGATTGGGGTGGTTGAGCTGTCCCGCCCACTGGCCTTGTTTGGCCTTGAGTTTTTTTTCAAAATCCTCTTGTGACCATAGGGTGCTTGGATCGAGATCGAGTAGGATATAGTAATTTTCGCGTTGTGGACTATTAGTCATGAAGAAATCCGACCTGACGAAATGAAACGCCCATAAAATATATTTTATTGGTATTATACAAATTTGCAACTATTGATAATATATCAATTCAATCGCTGTAGGATGCGACCTATCAAAGATTGAGTAATAAATGCTTGTATAAGTGAACTGAAAATGATAACAACAATTGTCCAATTCACAGCGTTTTCGTTATAAAGTTGAGCATATTTGGACGCAATCACCAATGAACTAACGAATGCCTCTAGGTTCAACCCAATCACCGCACTTATGCTCAACACAAAACAAATCGTCAACCCATCTAGTACGAGCATAGCAAGGAGGATTCGCAGCGGGTAGAAAAAACGAATCCGATATAAAAAACCGGCAATCAGACCATTAAGGGCATAAAATAACGCCCATACCGATGCACTCGGCCCAAACAAGCACGCCGTTCCGATCAGTACCCAGCCTACCGCCGCCAGAGCGATGCGCATTGGGACTCGATTGATGTATATTCCCATCACCGCAGGCGCAACCCAAATTAAAAGAAATGCCGCACCGGGCAAGATTAGGTGAAGCGCCATCAACACAAAAACAAAAGCAGTCAACGCCCCTGCTTCAGAGAGATAAACAATTCGCTCGTCACCAATTGCCAGCTTTCTTGGTGTACTCGGTTGTTCGAGTGGAGTTTTGCTGGGATTCATCTCTATACACCTCAAATCACGAGGGCTAACACAATAGGAATCAAACACAATATACTGGCAAAGATTTCAGGAGATTGGAACGGGCGCTCTGGTTCTAAGATAAATGTACCATCCAACATGAAACTGCGACTAATTGCACTCCATGCACTGTTTCGACTACGCTGTAAGGCACGCACCAGCGTGTTGACCAATATATCCATCCAGATACCCAGCGCCAATATGCTCGGCGTTTTTCCCAACCGCAGGTGTTCGGCATCAACCCCAGTTTGAACATCGCGCCGGATGATTGGGTAACTGCTCAAACTGATGCTAATCAAATAAGCGATTTCTGACCCCCATTGTCTGGGCAAATGTTTCTGTAACCAGTGAA
>CAYSOC010000139.1:0-18059 GCA_964432445.1 uncultured Anaerolineaceae bacterium | reverse complement strand
CACGCATGGCAGCCCACTTGTTGTTGGGGTCGCCTGCGCCCTCGGTACGACGACGACGATCCCGGCTGACCTGGCTTTCCGGTACGAACCCGCGCACGCGACCAAAGCGCACGATCAGGCCGCCCTTGTTATAGCCGTCAACCTTGCCTGCAAAGACTTCGGTTGTTTGTTGCAGGCGTTCGGCCTCGCGCCAGTCACGCTCTTCCTGAGCGCGCTGTAGCGACAGCACGACGTTTCCAGTCTTGGCGTCCTGCGAGACGACGTAGACCAGCACCTTTTCACCCACCTTGAGAGAATCGCGCGTTTCTGCATCCATGCGCTCCATCTCTTTGGTCTGGATAACGCCTTGGGATGTACCCAGATCGACCACGATTTCCGTTGGCGAACCGCTGACGATTGTGCCTTCCAGGATTTCGCCCTTCTTGAACCCTGACTCAGCGGGATGCTGTTCGAGTAACTCGTGCATCGATTCACCTTCGCCAGTCGACTCCGATTCTGTTTCGGAAGTATCATAAACATCTTCCGATTCTGGAATCGCGTCGATAGCATCGGGCTGGCTGGCCGTATCCGGTTGCTGCGCGGCTTCAGCAGTCGGTTCGGGCTGGGCGGGGGTATTCACCGGTGCATCCAATGTGGATACCTCGGCGGCTGGCTCGACAGGAATCGGAGTCCCCTGGCTGGACTCGTTCCCATCGAAATCGGGATTGTTGGACACCATTAATCAAAAATCTCCTGCACACAAAGGGGCATAATCGGCATTATACACACAATCCGTAGAGTGGTCAAAGGGAAAATATAGGGAAAGCGTATTTTTATCGGACAATTTTATACCCGTTTGTGCCGATCCACCATATCTTAAAATTTTGAAATAACCCTGATAATAAATGTACAAACTATCAAAATGATTATAGCAGAAAAAACTACAATCCGACAGGTTCAACAGACCCGGCGCTTCAAGGCTTGTCCGTAAATCAAAAGGCAGCGATTGACCCTATCCCCCGCTCTTTCCCCGCAGGCATGGAAAGGGAGCTATGTCGCGCGAGTCTGGAAGTCCCTCCTCGCCAGCGGGGAGGGATTGAGGGTGGGGTCAAGCGGGATGATTTACGCGCCAGACAATTTGCGGACAAGCCTTGAAGCACCGGGCTATACTCAAAGAGTGGGCGAGCGCCTGAAAAGAAATCAACACTGGCCTGACTCTGATTGATGCGCACTTTCAACAGAACCCTGTATGTGCAATCCTCTCTTTGAGTTTAGCCCTCGACCTTAGCCGGAGTCTTTCTATCTATTTGAGGATTGTTGATTGGCTATTCTTCCGCTGTTCCAGCATCCGCACCAGCATTAACCCGGTAATTGTGGCAAAGATAGTGCTGCTTATCAAGCCTGTCAGCAGGAAATCGGGACGGAAAAGAATCCGCTTTGCAAGGATGTGATCTCCGGCGAAACCGATCAGAATGCTTCCAGCATACCCAATCGTGGTGACCGGAATCCACCGCCACGCACGCAACAGATAGCGACGCACAATCAGCCATTGCATCAGACCAATAAAGAACCCGCCTGACAATAGCGATAGAATTGCCAGAAACAGAAATACATCATTTTTATAGATTCTGGTTCTATCCAGAGCAAAGGCCACGCTTATAAACAATCCGCCGTACCATGCGACGCCGTTCAACATAAAACTGCCGAAGCCAGCACCAAAATTTTTGCGGAATATGAACCACTGCCCAACGATAAGCGCCCCGCCAAACCGGGCGAAAAACAGGACAATCACAATGATGGCGGAGAAGTCTTTCGGAACGTCGCGTTGAGGCAAAACCGACTCTATCCAGAACCCCATCAAACCGAGGAATGTCAGAATGAACCAGGCCAAACCAGTTCCGGTTGATCCGGTGATCAGACCTCTTGCGGCGTGGTCACGCACCGGGATTGCAAAAATCACGTCTGGCTCAAGCGACGGATATTGTGCGTACAACTGGCTTCGGCGTTCGAGGGCAAGACGGTGTGTGGGTTGAAGGGCAAGCACCCGTTCCAGGGCATAGAGTTGTTTGGCGGGTTCGATATCCAGTTTACTGGCAAAGTACCATCCGCTTATGTCATCTGGATATTCCCGCAATATTTTAACCACTGCTTTATAGGCTTTAGCTTGATTGCCAACCTGAATAGCATCCGTTGCACGCTGAGAAAGGGTGAGATAATCCGCCATAGGTGAACCTCGTAATCTATCAACGTAAGACATGATAGGGATCACGGCATGGCGCGTCTATTGACCGTTCGGACGAGGCTCAATGGCTAAATGGACAATGGTTTTTGGGGAGAAATTTCAACGCCAGACGACGCGCGTTTCCAGAGGGAAGCGCGTTTTTTCCTTGATTTCGGCAGGCCAACCGAGGGTGATCAGCGCTTGTGGTTGCCAGTCCTGCGGCAATTCAAGCACGTTGATTACTACATCCGGGCAGAACAGTGGTGCGCACATCCAGCACGCGCCCAACCCGGCCTCATGTGCCGCCAACAGCAGATTTTGCACCGCCATCGCGGTACTTTGCGCCGCCATGATGTATTCATTCAAGGCGCGTTTCTGATCAGGATAGTGATCCATATCATCCATGCTCAGGGCGGCAACGATCAACGCTGCTGCCCCGCTGATCCGTGCATAGGATCGTGCCGTATCTTTCTCGATCAATTCATTCGGAACGTTATCGCGGGTCAGGTCGGCGCGGAGACGTTCGCCCATCGCACGTGCCAGTTTTTCGCGCGTTTCCGGGGTGGTGATCGCTGCAAAGCGCCAAGGTTGCCGATTATGCGCCGAGGGCGACCAGATCGCCGCCTCCAGCACCTGTTCCAGCAGCGCGTGCGGGATTGGTTCGGCAGTATAGCGCCGGATCGAACGCCGCGAACGGATCAGATCGCGCAGACTAGCCCCGGTTTTTTGCACGCGCTTCCAGCCATTCACCGATTTTCGCCGCAGTCTGCGCGGCTTCGGTATCCAGCATCAGATCGTGCGTTTGACCGGGACACAGAATGAAATCGGCTTTATATACCTCTGCGGTACGCTTTTCCTCGCGGACGGTGAAGAATTGATCCCGATCTCCACAGACGACGAGCAGAGGCGTTTTCACCTTGCTGCCCTTCATAATCGGGAGCATCAATTCCAGCACAGCCCGAAATGATTCATCGTTTGCCAGCGGAAAATACTTTGCACCGAGATTGAGCCGATCTGACGCGAAAAACGTCTCTGTGAAGCGCTCCGGAGAATTGATCAGGATGCGCGTATTGAGTCGCAAAGTGGTATAGGTCAGTCGCAAGGGATGACGCAGGAACAATCGAATCAGGAAGGGTACGATCCCAACAACGGGTGCAGAAGCCAGCAGTACCGCGCCCGGCAACGTCTTTTCCTGCAAATAATGTTGCAGGACGAAACCGCCCATGCTATGCCCGATGACAAATGGCGTCGGACTGATTGACTCGACTATCTCCGCTAATGCTGCCCGATATTCCACCAGACTATACAGGTTGATGTGTTTGGTCTTTTCGGAATTGCCGTGTGCAGGTAGGCTCAGGGCGTGTGTTTCGTAACCCTGTGCCGAGAATGCGGCCAGCCAGGGTTCATAGCACCACGCGCCATGATGCGCACCATGCAGCAGCACAAGCGGCGTCTTTTTGGGTTCACCATACGGCTGACGAACGAGATGTTCGAGTTTCACCGATACATATCCGTTTCCGGCTTGCGATACAAATCCGAGGCTTTGCCTTCAATATCTGGCAATTTTAGCCCACGTATGAGCGTAACGGGTAGCCCCTCTGCGGCCTGCCCACTGAGCAAATCTGCCGCCGCCGCGATTTCATCCGCGATGCCAATATCGGTGTGCATCAGAGTACGCCCGAAGAGGTCGGCGCGTCCGCGCAAATCGAGCCACGCCGGGATACCTGCCACCCCTACCGCCACGCCGATATTGCCGAGTCGATGCGGTCTGCCGTGCGTATCGCTGATCACGATTCCGATTTTCGCGCCGGTCAGCGTCTGGAAGTCTTCGCGCAGTCTTTGGGCGCTGGCGTCAGGATTTTCCGGGAGCAACAACACCCAATCCTCGCCATCGGCCCCGACATTGGAATGATCAATCCCGGCGTTGGCGCTGACGAAGCCGAGTTTGTGCCGGACAACCATCGCACCCATCCGATAGCGCGAAACTTCCGTCGATTCGCGCAGGACAAGCTCCGCCTCGCGCGGGTCTTTGCCTGTCTTTGCCGCCCAGTCCAATGCTTCTGGCGAAGGCGTGATCGTCCGCAGATCGACGCGCCGCCCTTCGCTCTTGGAGACAATCTTGGATGTAATCACCAGAATATCGCCATCCCGCAACCCAATTTCGGCAGATTTGGAGGCAGCAAAAATCAGTTCAGCGAGATTATCCCCGGCCTTGATCATCGGCAAACCGGGGATCGATTGAATCGTCAGGGAAAGTGTACTCAAGTCGAAATCCCTGTGATCACGATGCCCGACGACTTCACCTTGTACTTCTTGTTGATATAGAGCAGCACAGGCGTCAACGCTTCGACGGCGGCAGAGTTTGCCAGCGATCCCGCATCGATCCCGCGCATACCGAGCGCTTTGGTGAGTTCAATCACGGTATCCTTTGCGGCTTCATCATCACCACAGATCAACACGTCGCAATCGATCTTCTCGCCGTCTTCACCGAGGTGTACCGAGCTAATGTTTTGATAGGCCGTGACCACCTTCACACCTTCACCGAGGAGCGCTTGCCCTTCGAGGGATGCCGATTTGCCTTCGGGAATATGTACCGTGCGAATTTTTGGCGGCGCAAGCGGCACAGTCACATCGACCAATACCTTGCCCTGTACCGCTTCCCTAATATAGCTGAGTGTAGATTTATGCGATTCATAGGGTACGGTCAGGACAACCAGCGAAGCCATTTCTGCCGCCGCGAGGTTTTCCGCACCGCTCAGGTTATTGTTACCATTTTCGGCGTTGAGTTCATCGGCTTTGGCCTGTGCGCGTGCGGCATCACGTGACCCGATGATGACTTTATAGCCCGCCTTTGCCCAGCGCACGGCGAGTCCGCTGCCTTCTTTGCCCGTCCCGCCGATGACCGCAATTTTAAAATCCGTTTTGGAGATCATGTTTTTTCCTGTAGCGTTCCCGGCGCTGAAGCACCGGGCTAGGATCAATTTCTGAACTGTGATGGATGATTTTTCACTTGATCTATCAACTCTGGCGATAAAAATTTACAGGGTTTATTGATCAAGCGAACCTCTATCTCTCACAATGGTGCTATCGCTTATAGCCCGGTGCTTTAGCGCCGGGACATTTTTTCAAACAACCGATACATTCTTCTCATAACGCGACCAGACTTCCGGCGCGTGCGCGTGCGCTTCTGCCGCGATTTTTGCTTCGTCCAACGTCAATAGAACGCGATCCCACATCAAAAGTTTACCAGCGCACATCGTCGCCATACACATCGAGGACTCGAAACCGAATAGTGCGTGCCAGGGCAGATTATCGGCGGTTAACGGCGTATATGGATGGTAATCCAGAACGATTAGGTCAGCCGCGTTCCCCGGCGCAAGTGTCCCAATCTGTTGTCCGAAAAATCGACTCGCCAGTGCCGCGTTATGCGTTGCTGCCATCTTTGCGATGTCATAGCCGTTGGCCTTGCGTGGGTCGCGTGCCGCCAGTTTGTGCAACAGATAGGCGGTTTTCCATTCTGCCCACATATCGTTACTGAAACCATCATTACCCAGGCAGACGCTCAATTCCCCACGCATCATCGTATCAAACCGCATCGCGCCGACACCGTTGTTCATATTCGAGCGTGGTTGATGTGTGATCCATGTTTTGGTCAGACGCAGCGTTTCCATCTCCCAGGGATCGATATGGATGCAGTGTGCAACGATGCTATTTTCGCCAAGCATCCCGAAGCCTTGCAAGCGCGTCACAACGGGGATGTTATAGTTTTGCATGGCGTCTTCTTCGTCAGCCTCATGTTCCGCAACATGGATATGAAATCCACTGCCATTCGAAGCATCAGCGCATTTGCGCAACGTCATATCGGAGAGGGTCATGCTGGCGTGCAGGCCGAATGTGCCGCGTATATTCGGGCGTTTGGTTTGCAGGAAACGCTTGTTTTCCGCGATCCCGGCTTCGGCCTTTTCGACGCCATCCCGATCTGTGACTTCATAGCACAAGACCGCGCGCAACCCTGCCGCGTCTACGGCATCGGCAATCACATCAAGGCTGCCTTCAATTGCGTTCGGGCTGGCGTGGTGATCGAACAGGGTGGTTGTGCCGTGCTTTACCGCATCTACAAGGCAGACCAGCGCACTGTGTCGCACGCTTTCCGCTGTGAGCGATTTGTCCAGAGGCCACCACAACCGTCGCAGAATTTCGGGAAAGTCGCGCGCGGGTTTGCCAGGGATATACATGCCGCGTGCGTATGCGCCGTAAAAATGAGTGTGCGCACAGATGTTACCGGGCAAAACGTAGCGCCCTTTGCAATCGCGCACCTCTTCGGCGGGATATTTGGCGCGCAGTTCCGACGATTTGCCGATTTCAACGATCAGGCCATCGCGGATGAGCAGCGCCCGATCCGGCGTGACTTCGCGCGGTGTCCAGTTTACAAGGGTAGCATTAACGAGCAGCATCTAGGGCGTTCTCCGAACGTAAAGATCGTTAATTATACGCGCCGTTTGGAAGTGTGACCAATCCGTGAAGATAAAGGCAAACCTACGCTTTTTGGTATTCAGGATTGGCGGGTCTTTGATCAGGATTTCGCGGAACTGCAATTTGAAATAGAGCATGTTCTGGCGAGGATGTTTCGTTTCCAGCGGAAGCAAATCACGCCGCCGATAGAGTTCAAACCCGGATAATTGAGCATAATAACGCACTGCGCCGGATGTAAAAAACGCGATGTAATCCATATCGATACAACCGGGTGCAGCCGTCACGGGGATGCGATACCACAGATCACGCAGGAGATATTGCACGTCGCGCCGACGCGGGATCACAGCGACAAGGACCCGATCATTGAGAGCTGGCTCACTCACCTTATCTAGCGACTCACCTGATGTGCCTTGATGAAAGAGATAAGTTCGTCAACCTGTCGGGCAAGACGCCCCTTTACACGATCATCAATGAGTTCGTGCGCTTCGGAAAAAGACTTGCCCGTTGCCATAATTTGTGTCGGTGAGAGCCATCCGCGCAGTTCATGCACACAATGCGCCATAGCCGACAGCGTTCTGGAATCGTTGATGGCGATGATCCCAACTGCACAGCCATGTAGATAGGGACGTGCATCATCGGCCAGCAATTCCGCAAAGTCGATAGCGTTTTTAAAAACACCGCTGACCGTGCCATGATAGGTCGGACAAGCCCAGATCATCGCATGGGCGCGGCGATAGGCATCCACGAGATGAGCGATGGCGGCCTGCTTCTCACCGGGATAATCTTCGAGCGTCCGATCCGGGAGGAACATGGGCAAGTCGAGGTCACGCAGATCGATCAGTTCAGCATCGACGCCGCGTTCTCTGGCGAGGGCAAGCGAAATTTGGAGCATTGAACGAGAACGGGAGTTTTCGCGCAGGCTGCCGCCGAGTAAGACGAGTGTTGGAGCCATTGAAGCCTTTTATCCTTATGTATCACCGTGAGTTTATATATGACGAAGCGGATGCGCCGCAATCAGGACGCGAATATGGAGTGAAGAACCGCTCAATTCATTATAAACTTGCCATTGCTATCAAAAACCCATCCAACGATGGCATATTCAAACCATATTTCAATATGATCGTCCTTAATGTGAAAAATAATCTCCTTATGTAGAGATTCATTTTCGGCTTGTTTTACTGTTACAACGGTAAATGCCTCGTCTGGTTGTATGTCACAATAAGCACCCGTTGGTTCGACTGAAAACAGCTTTTTGCGAGGCGAATCATTCTTGACTTCAAAAATTAGTATAGACTCTCCCGGTTGAAGTTCTTCCTTTAATTCTTCGATATGTTTTTGCAGGTCGGTGGGTTGTGGTATATCAGTCATCGAAAAGCTCAATATGCCGGGATTTCAGGATGGATTAAGCTATCAGAAATTTACCGTTGGTATCAAATACATAAATAAATTGGTTGGCTTTGTGAGGATAATCAAAAATCGCCGCATTATCAAACACTCTGCGGCGACTTCTTGGTTTTTCGATTTAGCGTCCTATCGGGCGCAGCGGAACCGTATCATCCAGATTGGCTTGTACCAGCTTGATAACGATTACACTGATGTTATCTTCACCGCCCCGTTGGTTCGCCAATTCAATCAACCGCAGGGTTGCATCATGGGGGTTGGGTTCGCTGGAAACAATTTTGCCGATGTCTTCTGGCAACAAATGCCGCGTGAGGCCATCGGAACAAAGCACCAACCGATCTCCAGCGTGCAGGAAGCGCGTATAAACATCTACATCCAAATCGGTAGATTGCCCCAACGCACGATAGAGAACATTGCCCATCGGGTGCGAACGCGCCTGATCCTCGGTGATATGCCCGGAAGCGACCAGCGCCTGCACAAAGCTGTGATCAACCGTGACCTGCGTTACCTTGCCAGCCGGATCAACATGGTAGCAGCGACTATCGCCAACATGAGCGACGATAGCGCGATTGGCGCGTACCATAGCAAGCGTTGAGGTCGTCCCCATGCCTTTATAGGAAAAATCGGATTGCGCTTTCTCAATGACCGCGCGGTTGGCGTCCTTGATCGCTTCGACCAGTCGTTTACCCAATTCCATTTCGCTCAGGACATGCAGTTGATCGCTGCCGCGCGTTTCGCTCAGGAAATCGGCCTGCACCGCTTCGACTGCAAGGCGACTGGCTTCTTCGCCAGCGGCTGCGCCACCCATTCCGTCGGCAACGAGCGCGAGGAGTATACCGTCTGTCGCCCATAGGCTCAGGTTGTCCTCGTTGTTGTTGCGCACTTCGCCCACGCTGGTGCGCGCGCTGCTGCGGAATACCAGGTTGAAATCTTCATCGGGAATGATCAGGTTGTGGCTGCAATTACTACAGCGCGTTGCATCCGGGCGGTTGAGCGCGCCACAGTGCAGGCAGATTAACGGTTGTCCCTCGACACCAGCGGGGGGAGCTTTGGTATGAACATCTTTCATGGCGGTACCATGCTCCTGCATAAATCGCAATGCTTCGGAGACGAGTTTTCCCGTTCCGCGCGTTCCTTCAACAATTCCAGCAGCACTGAGGTCACGCCCACAGTGGAAACAGAACAACGCACGCCCGACGTTTTCATGTCCACAACGCGGACACTTGCGATTGACTGCTACCACGACAGACTGAACCTCCATACCTTTGTAGGATTCTACAGCATTCGGCTAACTTCGCAACTTGCAAAAAAGTTGCAAAAAATTCATTGTTTCCGGTTTGTAAGAATCATATTCTAATTGAAGAAAGCCCCGGCACGAAGTGTACCGGGATACCAAAAGAATCTCAGACGATGATACGGATAGGTGTCTCAAGCAGCTTTTTGAACGTCTGCATGAACTGTGCCGCCTCTGCACCATCGGTAACACGGTGATCGGCGCTGATAGTAGCCTTCATACGTGTTACAACCTTGATTTCCCCGTTGACAACTACCGGGATCGCCTTCGCAGAGCCAACAGCAATGATGCCAGCCTCTGGCGGGTTGATGATCGCAACGAACTGCTCTACATCATATGGGCCGAGGTTGCTGGTCGTAAAGGTGCTGCCTTCCACATCTTCCGGCTTGACTTTGCCTGTGCGCGCGGCTGCGATCATTTCCTTGTTGCGCGCTGCCATGACGCTGAGTGCAGTGGTGTCTGCATTCTTTGCCACGACGTTCATCAATCCTCCCGCATCCAGCGCAACAGCGATACCGATGTTGATGTAATCGTATTTGATCACCTTGTCGCCATAGTAATGGCTGTTGAGGTTCGGGTACTGGCGCAAGGCCAGCGCCGCCGCCTTCACGATCAGGTCATTGACGGTGATCTTGTGCGCATCATCCAGTGATTCGTTGACCTGCTTGCGTGTCGCCAGTGCCGCATCCATTTCGATTTCGGTGGTGATATAGAAATGGGGGGTCGTCAGCTTGCTCTCCACCAGACGGGTGGCGATACGCTGACGCAGGCGGGATAGCGGTACTTCGCTCATGCCGGGGCCAAGCGCAGGCGGAACGGGATGGGGTGCTACACTCAACCCTGTCGCCACAGGCGCGAGTGCCTTTTGTGCGGGCGCAGGAGCCGGAGGCTGTGTCGCAGGTGCAGGAGCAGCCGCAGCAGGAGCCTGGTAGTTTTCCACGTCCTCACGGGTGATACGTCCCTTCGGCCCGGTTCCGCGCACCTGCCGGAGATCGATCTTGCGTTCCTCGGCAATACGGCGCGCAATCGGAGAAGCGCGCACACCATCGGGCAGGAACTCCTCTTCGGGGTCAGCCTGTGGCGCGGGTTGCGATTGCTGTGCGGTTGGTGCAGGAGCAGCGGCAGATTGTGCAGCCGGAGCGGGTGCAGCAGCGCCAGATTCGCCTGCCGCGCCAATGGTGGCAATCGGGGCGTCTACCGGGACAACATCGCCTTCTTTTACAAGGGTAGAGAGCAGAACGCCGCTGAAGGGCGATTCTACTTCAATCGTGGCTTTATCGCTTTCGATTTCAGCCAGCACTTCACCTTTATTGACCTGTTCACCGACCTTCTTCACCCAGTTGAGGAATGTACCCTCGCGCATGTCGAAGCCGAGCTTCGGCAGGGTTACGGTTTCAGCCATGATTTACTTTAGAACCTCTTTCACGGCGGCGACCACTTTTGCAGCATCGGGGAGCGCCATCGTTTCGATTTCCTTTGCATAGGGCAGCGGGACATCCATCGCGCTCACCCGTTTCACCGGAGCATCCATATAATCGAACATCTCATCCTGAATCCGCGCGGCGATTTCGCTACCGAAACTGTAGTTGGGAAGCGCTTCTTCGACCACAACGGCATGATTGGTTTTCTTGAAACTCTCATAAACGAGGCTCATATCCAGCGGACGGAGCCAACGCAGGTCTACGACTTCGGCCTCGATGCCCTCTTTTGCCAGAATATCAGCCGCTTCCAGCGACCAATCGACACCGCGCGCATAGGCAATCAGCGTCACATCCTTGCCACGCCGCTTGTAATCGCTCTTGCCGATTGGCAATTCGTAGTCCTCTTCCGGTACAAGTGCAGGCTTCGGATACAGCGCAATGCTCTCGCAGAACAGCACCGGGTTATCATTGCGGATTGCGGCTTTGAGCATTCCCTTCGCATCATAGGCGTTGGAAGGAGCAGCAACATAGAGACCGGGGAAGTGTGCGAAGTTCGCTTCGAGGCTCTGCGAGTGGGAAGCCGTCGCCTGTCCACCCCAGCCTGTCGCGGTACGGATCACCATCGGGACGGTGAACTGACCATCGAACATATAGCGCTGTTTGGCAGCGTGGTTGATGATCGAATCCATCGAAAGCAGGGCAAAGTTGATCGTCATGATTTCGGCAACCGGACGCAAACCTGCCATTGCCGCGCCCATCGCCGCGCCCGCGATGACCATTTCGCTAATCGGGGTATCAATGACGCGGCGTTCCCCGAATTCCTCGAAGAAGCCGCGAGTGACTTTATGTGTTCCCTGCCAGCGCCCGACTTCCTCGCCCATTACAAAAACGCGCTCGTCACGCTTCATTTCTTCCCAAAGTGCTGCGCGGAGCGCCTCGCGCATTGGGACTCTTTTATCTGCCATATAGGTTTATCTGTTCCCCTGAATTATGTGTAAACGTTGCGTACCAGATCGTCATAGTTCGGGGCGGGGCTTTCGTCGGCAAACCTGACTGCCTCTGCCACTTCCTCTTCGACGCGCTCATCGGCGGCTTGTAGCTCCGGCTCGATGTCCTTATAGACTTCGCATAGATAGTTGCGAAGGCGCTGAATCGGATCGCGCTCCTGATAAGCCTTCATTTCCTCGGTACGCGAGGTATACATCTTGTCGCTCATGCCGTGACCGTCGTAGCGGTAGGTGAGCGATTCCAGCAGCACGGGGCCATTGCCCGCACGCACATATTCGGCAGCTTCGGCAATTGCATTATGAACAGCAAAGACGTTCATTCCGTCGATGCGTCCGCCTTCTTTCATGCCATAGGCAATCGCGCGTTTGCTGAACTCTGTCTGACCGCTGGAGAGTTCGACACTCGTCCCCATGCCATACAGGTTATTTTCAACCAGCCAGATCACCGGCAGTTTCAACACCGCGCTAAAGTTCAGCGCTTCGTGGAAATAGCCGTTGTTGCTCGCACCATCACCAAACATGCAGATGACGAGGTTATCTGTCCCGGTATATTGTTCTTTGAGAGCGATCCCGGCGGCAATCGGCAGGTGTCCCGCCACAATGCCATAACCGCCCCACATATTCTTCGAGCGTTCCGCAAGGTGCATCGAGCCGCCCTTGCCACCGCTGATTCCAGTACGTTTACCAAACATTTCAGCCATCAGGCGTTTGGGATCAATTCCGCGCGCCAGAGCAATACCGTGATCGCGGTACGAGGTGATCACATGGTCAGAATCGCGCAACGCCTGCAATGCGCCCACGCCCGTCGCTTCCTGCCCGCTGTAGAGGTGCAGGTACGCCCCGCCGATCTTTCCATCATGATACAGTTGCTTGCTTGTTTCCTCAAACCGCCGGATCAGTACCATCATGTGGTACATCTCCAATAACTGGTCTCGATTGAGGTCGTTCATTGTTCAAAAACTCCGTCTTGTGGTAATTTCCACGCCCCCACATGATCAGGCACTATCAGTTTTTCGGCGTGACGGTTGGATCAATAGCAGATGTTACCATATTGCGCCGCAGATACAATCAAATTCTGTTTGAATTTCACCGGGATCGTTCAATTTGCTATAGGTTTCAACCAACCCATTATTGAAAACCCCATTCCGAAACATACGGTTCAACCTCAAAAATAGAACGCTTTAAAGCCACCATTGACATCATCACATCTTTTCAATAACATATGTTATTAGTATCATATGTTAGATACAGAGAGATCATGATGAATGAGATGATTGAGCAACTGCGCCATCCTGATAAAAATCTGCGAAGCGCGGCAGCGTTGGAACTAGGCAAGCTGGGCGATACGAGCGCTCTGGAATTTTTGCTACAGGCGCTTTGTGCCGAATCCGATCTCTTTGTCCGCGAAGACCTTACCTGGTCACTGGTACGCATGGGAGAGGCCGCCGTCCTGCCCTTGATTGATCTGTTGCAGGATGCGAATCCAGCCGCGCGGCATCATGTCGCGCATACACTCGGCAAGATAAAGGACGCACGCGCGGTGGACGGCCTGATCAATGCGTTGCGGGACACCGATTCGACAGTAGTGGCAAAAGCGGCGTTTTCGCTGGGGCAAATTGGCGATACAAAAGCGATAACAGCATTGGCTGGTTTGCTGGGAAATGCGAATCGGGAAGTTCAAACAGCAGTAAACACCGCGCTGGAACGGTTCGGCACAGCCGCTGTACCAGCCTTGCGCGCTGCGTTGAGCCATGAGCAGTCGTCAGTACGCGAACAGGCAGCAGATATTTTGGGGTTAATTGGCGGGGAGGAAGCGGCAACGGCGCTGATCCCGGCATTGCAGGACGCGCAATGGCAGGTACGATTTGCGGCAATTAATGCGCTCGGTGGCGCTGGCGACAAAAACGCGATTCTGGCCTTGCGCGCCGTGCAAAATGATCCTGATCAGCGGGTGCGGAATCTGGTGTGGGCGCTGTTGGGCGCAACACACCCGGATTTTTAAGCCTGTACAAATTTTGAGTTGGACGCCCGGAGGGGCGTCCCTGTGACAATGAGCGGTAGCTTATACGGAATCCGGTGGAATCATCGCGCATTCAAAGCACCTCACCCCTGTTCACTACGCTCACTTTCCCCTCTCCATTCAATGGAGAGGGATTAAGGGGTGAGGTCAATCCGCAAGTCTTTTCCCGGATTCCGCCTTATCTACGCGCGTCTACGTCTGCGCGCTACGGTGACACCCGCAAACCCAAGCAAGGCTATCACACCCGCGACGATCATGCCCGGAAGCAGGGGTGAGGTATCGGGATGCTCGCCCGTCTGCGGAAGCTGGCCGGAGGTGACGCGGATCGTTGCCGACGCGCTTCTCTGTGAACCAGCAGCATCACTCAGCGTAGCGACGTTGATCACTTCCGATGGTATCGGCGCATTTGTACTCACTTTTGCCCGAACCATCAACGTAATCACCGCGCCCGGATTCACCGTTCCGATGTTGAATGTTACGGTGTTCGCGTTGATCCCATACGTTCCCTGTGTAGTCGTCGCCGACTGAACGATCAGCGGTGCAGGAATCGGATCAACGACGGTTACGCCTTGCGCTGCCACGCTCCCTTTATTGGTCACAGTCAGCGTGAAGGTGACAATTTCTCCGGGGATCAACAGCGCCGGGTCAGCCGATTTGCTAATCTGCGGGTCTACGATGTTGATCACAGGCGGCGGTGTCACCGTTGGTGGTGTGCCTGTATTCGACGGTGTTGGCGATGGACCAGTGGTGCTGGTGGCGGTGATTGTCGGTGTATTGCTTGGCGTTAGCGTCGGCCCGGCTGTGCTGGTTGCCGTACTGGTCGCTGTTGCGCCTGTGCTGGTGGCGGTGGCTGTCGGCGTGATTGTTGAAGTGGCGGTAATCGTCGGCGTCAGCGTATTGGTTGAGGTTGGTCCGGTGGTGCTGGTGGCCGTGACCGTCGCCGTATCGCTGGGCGTTGGCGTCAGCGTATTGGTCGCTGTTGCGCCTGTGCTGGTGGCGGTAGGCGTTGCCGTGATGGTAGGCGTTTCGGTGATCGTCGGCGTTAGTGTATTAGTAGCCGATGGTCCGGTGGTGCTGGTGGCCGTGATGGTTGGTGTCTCGGTATTGGTTGCCGTTGGTCCACCAACGGTAGGAGTAAGCGTTGCTGTGTTGCTGGCGGTGGCCGTCGCTGTTGCTGTCGCTGTTGGACCCCCTGCCGTCGGGGTACTGGTCGCTGTACTGCTGGCGGTGGCTGTTGCCGTCTCGGTAGCTGTCGGGCCAGTGGTGTTGGTGGCCGTGACTGTCGGCGTCTCCGATGGGGTATTGGTTAGCGTTGGCGTCAGCGTCTCGGTAGGCGTTGAAGTCGCTGTCGGCGTGGCTGTTGGCGCTGGCACACGACAAATGATGTCGAAATTGTACGGGTTCTCATCACCATCGTTGTTCACGATTGAGATTTGCCCGGTGAAGGTATTATTTGAGGCCGCATCACAACGCACTGTAAAGGTGGTTGTGCCTGCCTGACCAAGTGATGTCGCGGGGCTTGCTGTCAACGTGAAGCCCGCTGGCACAGAAACTGTACCAATCGTCAGCAAATCTGTACCTGTGTTCAGGATGGTAAAGGTATGGCTGACCGGGTTGCCAACACTTGTCGTGCCGTAATCTGTGTCATCCGCCACTGCGGGCGTGGTATCGCCATCAGCAATGCTAATTGCGTTGCCCTGAACGTCAATTTCAGGCGCTTGACCGGATTCCCACGCGCCACTATCGCAGTTGGTTCCCGATGGGCTGGGACGTGTTGTCGGGATGCCTTGCTGGTCGAAATTCAGGATCGGCGCAGCAGCGCACACGCTCTGATCCCCAACACCGCTGGCAGAACTGAAATCGCCCAGAGGACGGGCAACTGTCAAAATCGTGGGCAGGCTAAAAACGGGCTGGCGTGCCTGAAGATTCGGATTGGCAGTAATCGGCACAGAAGGTGTAGAACTGCCGTCCTGTTGGCGAATATCGCAGGCAGTACCAAACACGACGTTTCCACCGCTGACAGTAGCATTCCCGATACCGAGATTCCCGCCAGCACAGTTTCCGCCATTGTTGCTGGCGACAATCGTGTTGGTGATCGCTACATCATCGAAGTTGGAAACACCCGGCGATTCGCCATCACCGGTATTGAAAATACCACCGCCATTAGCAGCCGTATTGCTGGAAATCGTGTCGTTGACGAGCTTAATCAGATCATCGACATTGTTCTGATAAATACCACCACCGTCGCCTGTGGCGGTGTTCCCGTCAATCAAACTGTTGGCGATCTGGACATCCTGACCGGGCGTACCAACATCGGTGGTGCTTGCCACGTTGAAGATCGCGCCACCATGACTGGAACTGGTATTGCTCAGGAAGGCTGTCCCAAGAACAAACATCGGACCACGATTGAAGATCGCACCACCACCGGCAGTCGGATCGGTTGTGCCTGTCACTGTGTTGGGGTTGGTGAACGGCAAAATATCGAGTGGCGGCGGCAATGTCAGGCCGAGTACCGGACCAAAACTTGAGTATTCTATCGCCAGTGAGAAATCGCTGGTGCTGTTGTTGAAGATCGCACCACCATTTCCATCCGTGCCATCGACATTGTTGCCGGAAAAAGCGCTGCCGAAAATGTTCAGAACGCCGTTGTTATGATAGATCGCGCCACCACCGTCGTCGCTCTCTGCGTTGGCGACTGTGTTGCCGCTGAAAAAGCCCGCCGTGATTGCCGTGAATGGTCCTATGTTCCCCGGCCCATTGTGATAGATCGCGCCACCGCTACCGCCCGTATTGGTGTTATCTGTTCCCGCGTGATTGGTCAGGAAGCCGGTGTTGGTGATGGTCATCGGGTTTGCAGCGCTATAATAAATCGCACCACCATCGCCAGCCGTGCTATTGCTCGTGAAAATACTGTCTATCACTGAGAGGCCATTGTTGGCTCCCTGTACAAAAATTGCACCACCACCGCCGCCATCAGCCGTGTTGTTGTTGAAATTATTTTCATTAATATTCAGGCTTCCGTCGTTGACCAGAATGGCTCCACCTGCGCCCGACGTATGACCGTTGGTAAACGTAACCTGATTTAGCGTAACGGGTGCGCCGCCGCCAACCACAAATATGTTTGTGCCATTATTTCCATTAAGCGTAACCGGGCCTTGAATGGTGACATTGGTGATGATGGAAATATTGGTGTTTGTGGTGAGAGTAACTGTAGCTACGGAAAATGTGATGGTATCCGCGCCGCCATAGGTTGGAGTAGCGCAGTCTGGCGAATCTGGCGGTGCAGCAGTATCGTTCGCGTTGTTGATGGCTTCGCGCAGAGAGCATTGACCATCGGTTGGACCAAGCGCCGCGTCTGTACCGACGGTGACGTTAATGGTTGCTGCACGCGCAGGCCGAATACTGGTCGGCGCGAAGAGCGAAAAAGCAGTCATCACAAGAATGGCGATGACTGTGAACAGGCTCAGAAATGACTTTGACTTCATTTTCCCTCCCCAGGAAACACGAAGGCACAGGAAAATTTAACAGTTTTTGGTGTAAGGGTACGAAGCAACTATTAAAGTGTATTGATCAGTTTGCATTTGTCAAACCGGAAGCTGCAACCTGCTCAACAACAAGCCTGTAAAAATGAGAGACTGTCTGAGAACCTCAATAGACCCACCCTAAATCCCTCCCCGCTGGCGATTTAAAATCCGACAGTTTTTCAAGCATAGGTCAAAATTGCCAACAGCGGACGCCAACAATGGCGTCCCTACAAGGGATCGTTGTTGTAGGGACGAGCTTTCTGCCCGTCCGTTACTGACAATCGACCCCAAAAGTGTCGGATTCTAAACCGCTGGCGAGGAGAGACTTGAAAACCCGCATGTACTGTGTTCCTGATCCCGATCCGAATTTTTCAGGAAAAATTCATGGGATAAACTTTTGTAAATTTCCGGTTTCATTCATAATCTTATCCCGTATTCATCAGCTATTCAGAAATCATGATCCAAAAATTGGTAACAAATTTTTACGTTCTTAACAAATTCAAAAATTTAGAGTGATTGATTTATTTTTTGTAACTTTATATAATCCATTATCGAAGAACTTCCAGGTTTTGTTTCAGAGAATGTTTTTCGTTCATTGATGTACTCTCCCCAGAGAGTATGACCCCGCCCGGAGCGTTTGCGCTTCACTCACTTGTTGCAACTGACTCACGTTTTATTTGCGCCACATTCGGCAACATCAAGGGTGGTATTTATGTTAT
>CAYSOC010000138.1:10433-18228 GCA_964432445.1 uncultured Anaerolineaceae bacterium | reverse complement strand
CGTTAATGTCTTTAACGGGAAGCCACTATCATTCTGATAGTGGCTTTTTTCTTGCTTTATCTTAGCTGGGTAAAGGCTAGCGCCCTGCTGTCACACTGTTTTCGGGGAGAGGGAGATTCTCCAAAATTGCGGTTGGCTCTGGCACAGCCTGTTCTTTTGGTGTTCCACTATATTCGGCGGTCAGAAGGGCGCGCCGAAAGAACATTAGCCCAATAGCAGAAACGGCGAGCAACGCCGCATTCAACTGGATCGCATTCTCGACGCCCAATCGCTCTGCCGTAGTACCAATCCACACCGCTGCCAAAGGTTGCATTCCGAAGCTGATTGTCCCAAACAAACTTGCCATCCGTCCGCGCATTTCCGGCGGCGACATGGTTTGCACCAACCCCATTGCCATCGTCATTACGGCAGGTGCGCCCATACTTCCAAAGCATAACGCAAGCATGGAAAGCGGCAAACTACGTGACTGTGCAAACACACTCAACCAGAATGCCAGCCAGAAACACGCAGCAAGCATAACAATACCGCTGCGACGAAGTGCCTGTGTGATCGGTACGATGAACATCACAGAGATTAACGCGCCAACACCCGAAGATGACATCAGGATACCAAGCGTCTCCGCATCTCCGCCGAGCCGTTTATCCGCAACTGCCGGGAGCATATTCATAATCACACTGAATACGAAGAAAGTCAGCAATACCCCGAAAATGAACAAATCCTGCATTCTAGGCTGTGTACGGACATAGCGCACACCGTCGGCAATTTGCCGTAGCGGACTCACTTCTTTGTCAACTTTGGGTTGTGCCTGTGCCGCACGCACCAGAATCAGGCTGGCAATCACAGCAAGGAAACTCAATCCATTTAGCCAGAACGCTGGCGCGATACCAACCTTTGCAACGATGACGCCTGCCAGTGAAGGGCCAAGAATCCGGCTTACCTGCAAAATCATAATGTTCAGGTTGATCGCCTTGCGGATTTCAGTACGTCCGGTCAGATCACCGAGGAAAGCCTGCTGCGCGGGCATATCCAGTGCTGTCACGATACCGAGAATAAAGCTCAATAGATACACATGCCAGAGTTGCACCAATTCGGTCTGCTTCAGAAATGCCAGAATGAACGCCAGCATCATTGCGACAAATTGCGTACCGATGAGGAGTTTGCGCCGATCTATCCGATCTGCCCATACGCCCGCGTAGCTGCTGAGAAATAGCACAGGCAGCGCATTCAGCATGGTTACGACGCCAAGCGCCGACTCAGACTTTGTTAAATCCCAGACAATCCATGCCTGTGCCGTTGATTGTAACCATGTACCAATTAACGATATTGCCTGCCCACCCAGATAAGTACGAAAGTTTGGGTGTTGCAGCGGTGACATACTTTCGCGCAGCGTTTTAAATATGTTCATTCAGATTGTTTTCTGTTGATATAGATGTGGAATGCAACCTCGACAGGCAGGGAGAACGTTTTCTTACGGAAGCGATCACCAGTTACATCTATCTGAAATTTGCTATTGCGGACTAACCAGCTTTTCTACCCGATCAATATTGGCTCTGTCTCTGGTAATCCAGATATAAATTTCTAAAGTTTTATTCGGGTTCTGGTAGATCAGAGTCGGTTGATCTAGCGTAATCTCCTGAGTCCATTTGATGGCGGGATAATAGGTGGAGTGACTAACATTTGCACCGAACAAACTACACTCGCTCCATCCTTTACTTGATACTTCCATCGGTCTGCTGCCGTTGACCGGAAAAAGACCGGGTACCTTTATAAATCGCATACAATACCAGCCATAAGGACCCGTAACTTCCATATCATTTAAATTTCTCGAACCCGGCGATAACCTGACCAACCCCGTTGACCGGAGAAGATTGCTTGTCGAGAGAAACCAGATTGCCCATGACATCAGCAATATGACTGCAATACCAATGCCAATAATGATCAGATTGCGATGCTTCACGGTTTCCCTTTCAAATTGTTGTTGAAGTTCGCACCGTTACTTTTGCTGGCGGCCCCGGAAATAATCCATTACCGCCAACCCCACCAGATAAATCAGGATAATTGCCGCAAGGATTGCCGGCGCTAACTCATCGAGACTGCCGGGATAATCGTGTGCCAGGATAGGCGGAAACAAATGGTATCAGCCTTTATTGATTGTTTGAATTTTCTGGAAACCAACAATGAGCAACACAAAACCGGCAAAAACAATCAGGCGATGGACAAATGAAAAAGTTTGCCCATCCCAGGTCGTCCCGATTGCCGAACGAATCAGTGTATCAAGCAAGTGAGCAACACCCAGAACAAAGGCTCCAATAGTGATCCAGTTTAGCCCTCTCCCGATAATGCCCCCCAGCCCGCGCACGACAATCACCATCCATACCGCTGCCACAATCAGGATGAAATCAAAAATGGTATTGACCGTTGACACAATTTACCTCCTTGAGACTACCAACCAAACTATTGTTTTTCGTCCGATGCTCGCAGCCCATGACGAACCGCCAACGCAATTACGCCGGGGTGAAATTGCTTATCCACATCCTGAAGTTCTCGTTTGACCATTGGCACACCGAGTACATTCTCACTGTAACGTTGCGCGTCCTGCATCAATTGACGATAGGCATCCAGTGGCGTTGTGACCACATCGGCGGTGAAAATGCCCCCCTTTATCTGAGCCATCCACCCATGTCGTTGTGCGGACTCGTTGATGACTTTATCCAGCCGATCATGAATATTCGTACCCATCAGGCGAGCTAGCAGAATGTAGAGCGCTTTCACCCGCGAACTGAAATAGAATTGCAAAAAAGTATTGTCAACCGACGGATCATTTTCAAGGTTGAGAGCCGGCAAAGGCAGGTTATCAGCTTTGGCAATATCGGCTTCGGATAAGGCTTGTCGCAAGCGAAAATCCGCACCAATAAATTTGCCGATGTCATCTATTTTGGTAATCCCTGAACAGAGCAAACGAAGCGGATCACCATTCGCATCAAGGGCATCCAGCACTTGATCCTCGAAGTGGGATGTATCGCGCAATCTGGTCAGGAGCGCTTTGGCTTGCCCCTCCTCGATGCCAAGTGCCTTCCTGAAGGGTTTGCCGATAACAATGGCGGCTTGCGAATAGTGCATCAATTCCAGAAAGGCATGATCTACAAAGACGGTTAACGCATCACTGTTGGTAAATAACAAGGCTCCGCCGTCATACGACGATCTCAAATCCGTATAAATGCTTGTCATTGATACCTTCCTCACTTACATTAAAAATGAACGGACGATCAATACGGTGAAATCTTCCCTTATTATTACGTTGTATTCCCGCGCACGAGATTCGATCCGTCTGATCATCTAACGATTTTGGCGTGTTTCTGGATTGCTATATTTGAGAAATGAAACGCCTGCTCAACGCAAGCAGGTACGTGCCAGTCGTCAAAATAGTTACAATTGTTATGTGGAAACGGCAAACGCCTGTTGGCTCTATTCCACTATACTGCCAATTCAATTCTCGCGCTACCGCAGCCTGTCCGCCTTATGTTTGGGTTTCACTAGCGTGTGAGTGGAAAAACCTGTGCCTGCCGCCACCGGGGTGTTGTGGTTTCCAGCCAGTCCACCCCATACGGACAAGGTAGATTGGCATATCTCGATTACCCGCATCGGCAGTCGTGGATAGTGGAATCCAGCAGTCGATACAGTTAAGGTTAGTAGCTATGTTGTTTTGTCACACCGATTCTCAGCGTTTGAACACGTAGGGGCCTTCGATATTCGGGAGATTGATAAACTGCTGGAGGGTATCTCCATTACATACCAGTCGACTGTTGCCCGAAATACCGCTGAACTGCTGCAACATATCCGCTACTCGCACCGTTGTCACGGATTGCCCATCAATAGAGACGGCAGCCGATACGGTTTCAATCCCGGTGGGTTGTGAACCTGTCGCGTTACCATTGCTATCAATGTGGATGTTGTTCAGCAATGTACCAGTGAGGGTCGATTTGAATGTTTTGCCGGAAGTACGGGTATCGTCGAAAAGTTGTTGAACCATAGTATCGTCGCACCCGTGCTTTTGATAGTTAGCTGGAGATCGCTCTCAAGGCTAATATTCAGGTCGCCTGTGCCAAAATGCGGCATCGTTTGCAGATGCCACACCCCGACATAACAGTTTCCGATAGATGCAGAAACAGACGTCGGGCAATTATAGGATGTAAAACTGAATTGAATCTGATCGCTGGTTCCCTTTGAGGTGCGGCTGGCGACCAGTTCCAGTTTGGACGCAGTGAGGCCACACACCGGAACAGCAACCCCATCGCGGAGCGTTTCGCCCGATAGCAGCCGAACCGTCGCACCGCTGGCGGTCAGTCCCGTTGCTTTGATGTTCACACCGCGTTCGGAGCCAGCAGGAAGGGTAATCGCCAGTGGGTTGATTGAGAATTTCCTGATCGGGATTGCAGGGGTTGTTCCCGGAATGGTGGCTACTCCCGGAATGGTCGTAAACAGACTTTCGGCAGGCGGCTGGTAGAGCAAATCGCCCCACGCTGCAAACAGGCCGTAATTGTTGAATAGTAAATCAGCGCCATTGTGCCGGGTGAAATATTGCTGCTGGGCAGGAATAGCAGCAGGTAGTGTTGCCAGAAATTTGAGCGTCAACGAAGCACCAATGTTGTGTTCCATCGCTTCCCAGAAAAACAAGCCATCATAGGAAAACTGGTAATCTGTACTTCCCAGCAGGCTATCGGCATGGTGCTGGGCAAAATTGGAACTGAGACGGTTGAATACGGGATCGTTGGCTGGCAAATTGTGATAGGCTTTCGTTGCAAGCCATGTCGCAGAACCCTCGCTCCACCATTGTTGTGCCAATTCAGCAGATTCTGATCCTGATCGCAAAACGGTATTTGCTATCGGCACAAATTTGAATTGATAGCAATGCGCGATTTCGTGAGCAATGATGAACTGTTGGCCTTCAGCATCCTGTCGTGCGATTTTGTTGAAGATACGCACATAACACACAGCTTTATTTGTGAACCGACGCGGTGTGCTGCCGGGAACAGGGACATCGCTACGAGAACCATAGAATGCTCCTGCGCTTATCGTATCCGTTCCCGGATCGAGTTCCAGCCATAAATCTGGTGCGAATGGCTCCCAAAGGGCGCTGTAAACGCTGACCGCGTGCGCAATCGCTTCCTTGAGCGGCTCTATGTTGAAAGCGATTTGGCTGGCATCAGCAGGTCGCGTCAGGACATGCGTTTTCCCATAGAGGGTAAACGATTTGTCTACCATATCATAAGTGGGTGTCTGAGCCGATGCGGGCTGCGGTAACAGAGCCGCGACAAGCAGGAAAACAGAACATACCTTGACTATCAAAGTATGAGCTTTAGCGAAAATCATTTTATGCCTCACTGGAAAAAGTATCGGCAGACAGGGCTGAATCTGTCTGCCAGCATAGACCTTTACCGAAATTCGATTCTGGGCCGGTTCTGTATCGTAATCAAAACACCCGTTGGCTAGTAGACATCGGCTTGAATAATTCGCCCGTAAGGACCTGACGGCCCTCCGGTGAGCGCATCTGAACAGGTTACAGAGATTCCAGTCTTGCTACGGAGAACGCCGTCAACCCACAATTCCATGTATTTTTCGGCAGTATAGTCTGGTGTGTTGGTGTCGATGCGTTCTCCGCTATAAATGCCTGTAAATGGTCCCGAAAGGGGTGTCGGGGGAGTGGAATCACTCACACCGTTGATCACAGTATAGGTATGGAGCGTAGCGACGGCAGGATAGTTTGCTTTGATCATGACATTAAAATAGGCTTGATAGGGTCCGCTGTAAAACGGATCGTCCGATTTGGTACAAAAAACACCCTTGAGATTGGAATATAGCAGATAGTATGCCTCGGCACGGGCAGGGGGAATTGCATTGAAGATCAATATCAGGACAGTTAATGTCAGGGCGAAAAATTTGACTATACGCATTATCGAAACTCCTTGTTCAATCTGGTCAGGACGTTAGATTCGGATGGATTGGATATGCCTGCCCTGCGCTTTCCCTGGCGCAACTTGACAGAAGTCGCAATCCGTCCCAAAGTATAGGGAACAGGCGTGAAACAAGTGTGACAAGAAC
Organism: uncultured Anaerolineaceae bacterium; assembly: GCA_964432445.1. GTDB lineage: Bacteria > Chloroflexota > Anaerolineae > Aggregatilineales > UBA2796 > JBBRMW01. The sequence continues at coordinate 12,129 of CAYSOC010000138.1, read as the reverse complement.
TGTGAAGACGATAAGCGACAGACCGATGTTGATAATCCGGGTGTTTGGCGTCCCGGAAATCACCTGTGGTGAACAGCGGTTGAAGTTCCCGACACGCAAAACGCTGGCACTCCTGCTCTACCTGATGATCGAAAGTGACTGGCATTCCCGTGAACAATTAATCGCGTTATTTTGGCCGGAAGCTGATGAAAAACGTGGGCGTACCGTGTTGCGGCAAACCCTGAAACATCTGCGCCAGAGTCTTGGCACAATGGCCGATTTCTATCTCGAAATCCAGGGCGATTTGATGAGATTCAATTCCGATACGCCGTTCGATAGCGACTGGTACAGAGTGTTGCACTCCTGGCAACAGTCTGAAATGCGAGGCAAACAAGGCTACATTCCCGATCTGGAAGAACTCCCTGCGCTATATCGCAGCGATTTTCTGAGTACCTTTACTGTGGATGACGCGCCCGATTTCGAGTTATGGGCAAACACGCAACGCATACAATGGCAGCAGCGGATCGAGATGCTGTTCGAGGTGCTGACGAAATATCAGATCGAAAATGGAGCATTGCTAAAAGCGCTGGATACTACACAACTCTGGTTGGTGCGCTGCCCTTTCAGTGAGTCAGCCTATCGAATGCTCATTCAATTATATTGTGAACTAGGCAACCCATCCGCTGCACTGCAAGCCTATGATGCCTGCCGCAGGATGCTCGCGCAGGAATTGAATATGCTCCCCTCGCCGGAAACAGACGCGGTGATTGCGCCACTTCAAAAAAAAGGAATTATCGCGCCAGTACCAATGGTGGCAAGTGTATCCGCCGAGTGTGCCATACTCATCGAACACTATCAGGCTATTCAACAGAATGGGCTGCGGGTGGTCTGCATTCAAACGAACGGAGATAACGGGACGCCGACCTCAATTACAGAATTTCTGCAATGGGCAACCGCGCAAAATGCAGACGTAATGCGAGAGAAGGTTACCGCTGCCGGGGATTTCTGGATAGATTTGCTCCGAACCCGTATCGACGCCGAGAATGCCCCGGACGATCTGTTGGACGATCTCTGGTTGAGTGAAATTGCAACGCTGCTCCCCGAACTATATGACCGTTATCCTGACCTTGCGCCACCGGTTTCACTGGAAACTTATACCGGGGGTGAATCATCGCGCCTCTTTGAGGCTATCGCCCGGTTGGGCATGGCGTGGGCAAAACGGACAACGGTAGTGATGCTCATTGAAAACATACAGCGGGCAGATCAGCCTGCTCTCGACTTGCTGAAATATGTGCTTTTGCGCTGGCAAGGCGAGGCATTCTCCCCCATCATGGTTTTGTTAACACAGGATTCGAGGCAACCGGAGAATGGTTTTAATGCCTGGCTGTCGCATGTGCCGCACCTTTACAAACTAACTCGACTCGACCAGGCTATCTCCGGCTTACACCGATCTGCAAGCCCTGTCCCGCACAATTTGCCTGTAGCATCCGGCAGTTTTGTTGGACGGGAACGCGAATTGGCAGAACTGGCACGCCTGCTGGATATGCCTGATCTGCGCCTGATCACCATTGCTGGAATGGGTGGTATGGGGAAGACCCGGTTGGCATTGGAAGTTGCCTATGCCCAGTTGGAATGTTTTCGCAATGGGGTCTATTTTGTCTCGCTTGCTCCGCTCACCTCAACGGCTTCGATCCCTTCGTCAATTGCCGAGGCGATG
>CAYSOC010000138.1:0-10411 GCA_964432445.1 uncultured Anaerolineaceae bacterium | reverse complement strand
TTCCGGTTTTATCAAGGCGTTGAACCCTCGCAACAGTTGCAGGACTATCTGCGCGAAAAGCAGGTTTTGCTGGTGCTGGATAACTTCGAGCATTTACTGGATGGTGTCGGTGTCCTCAAAGAAATTTTGCAGGTGGCTCCGGGCATCAAAATCATTGCCACTTCAAGGGAACGCCTGAATATGGAGGGAGAAACAGTCTTCCATCTGGATGGGCTGGATTTCCCCGATTTACCGCCAACCGGAGAAATAGCTAATTACAACGCCGTCAGGCTATTTTTACAAAATGTACGTCGTCTGCGACCCGACATAATAATGACAGAGGAATATCTTGCCCCTCTGGTGCGTATTTGTCAACAACTGGATGGAATGCCGTTGGGATTGCTGCTTGCAGCCAACTGGATTGAAGTGCTATCTCTCCCTGAAATCGCAGCGGAAATCGCCAAAAGCCTTGATTTTCTGGAAACCCGGCAGCGCGATCTTCCCTCCCGGCAGCGCAGCCTCCGTGCGGTATTTGATTATTCGTGGCAGATGTTTACCACCCCGGAACAACTGGCATTCATGAAAATATCGGTGTTTCGCGGGGGATTCACTCGTGAGGCCGCCGAAAAAATTGCTGGGGTATCGCTGCCTGTTCTTCTGGCATTGGTGGAAAAATCCATTCTGCGGCGCGATCTGGCAAGCGGGCGTTTTGAAATCCATGAACTGCTCCGGCAATATGGCGCGGAACGACTCAGGCAATCGGCACAGATTCAAGTAGTTGCACATGCTTCGTATATTCAATATTTCTCGGAATTATTGAGCGGTCAGGCCAGTCAGTTCTACACCAGCCGAGCCGAGGACGTCATGACCGTCATTGCTGCGGACTACGATAATATCCGGGCGGTATGGGACGCCGCGCCAACACGCCAGATGGCATTTGGATTGATTGAATTCTTTCATCGGAGCAATTCGTTGCTCGAAATGCAGGTTGCGTTTGATCAGGCTGTCAGACAACTGACGATAAGCCAACCAGATGGGATCGACCTCGGCGTAGCCTTGTGTGGTCTGGGCAAGGCTCATTTTGAGTTGGGAAACTGGAAAAAATGCCGTAATCTTTTACAGCAGGCATTACCCCTGTTACAAGGCCAGGATTATCTCAAAGAAATGGCCTATGCGCTGGAGTTGAGCGGAACAGTAGAAATTTTTGATACACACTCTGCGACGAGTTCGGCACTGGATCGCGCCCTGGAAATATACGGACAGATTGAGGATCGCGCCGGTATTGTGCGTGTATTGACGCGGCAGGTCGAGGGTGTGATGCTGAATTATGATTTGGAAACGGGGGCGATAAAAATTCGGCAAGCCTGCACGTTGGCGACAGACTTGCAAGACAACTTTCTGTTGGCGAATGTACTATTCGTTCGTGCCTATGTAGAAATGAAGTGCGGGAACTTTGAGCAGGCCGCGACATTCTCCGAACGAGGTTTGTCTCTTATCGAGCGTAACGAGTATTCCCTGAATCGGGCCAGTGGTCTGAATCAATTGGGGCTGGCTCTTGCCGGAACAGGGGATCATGACCGTGCTGAACAAGCCTTCCGGGAGGTTTGTGAAATTGCTGATGCTGTTGGTAATCGTGGTCAGTCTGCCATCACCAAAACAAATTTGTGCTGGTCATTGTATATGCAGGAAAAGTATCGGGATGCCCTTGCAATTGGTACGGATGCCCTGCTCCTCCACCGTGAATTTCAGTCCCCTGCCCCGGTGATTGCAAATGATCTGTGCAATCTTGCCCATGTGCTGGTTGCTCTGGAACGATACGCCGAGGCCGAAACATATTACCGCGAGGCTCTGAGCTTGCGGCAGGGATCAGACGATTGGCATATTTCAGAGGCATTGGGTGGTCTGGCAAATCTTCTGGGCTATAGTGGTCAGGTCGAACATGCTGTATCCGTTTTGATAATGCTGACTTCTCATCCGCGTACCTCGCTACAAGTCAGGATAGCACTGGAAACTTTTCTGGCAAGGCTACGCACTCAACTCTCGCCTGAGCGCTATGCAATAGCCGGGGAAAACGGGGTAATGCTCGAACGAGAGAGCATTTTGCAGGAATTTATGGCTACCAGACTTCGCTTCGATTCAATGCCTGATTCATCGAAACGGGATGTACCGTGAATAATCAGACCCTGAATGTTCACAAACAGACTGATTTTGACCCGGATTCGTGTTCATATCCAGATTGAGCCGCCAGTGATCCTGTTATAGCCGGAATTCTCCACGCAGACCAGAAGCACTATCGGGAGCAATCCAGACATGGAACATCCCCGGTTCAACGCCGAAGCTACCATCGGCGCGGGTGAAGGCAAGGTCTTGTTCGCACAAAGCAAAGGATACGGTGCGTGTTTCCCCAGCATGGAGTGTGACACGCTGAAAGCCTTTCAGTTCACGTATCGGACGAGTGAGCGACCCAACCATATCGCGCAGATACAACTGAACGACCTCCGTCCCGGAATGTGAACCAGTATTGGTTATTTCAGCGCTGACTTCGAGCGAACGGCGCAAGGTTTCATGACTCACCTTCAGGTTAGCATACTCGAACCTGGTATAGGTCAACCCAAAACCGAAAGGGAAAAGTGGTGTGGGGGGCAGATCGCCGTAGCGGGTACGAAACGGACCATCAGCAGTGAGCGGACGCCCGGAGTTTTTGCGATTATAGTAAATCGGCACTTGCCCGGTAGCACGCGGAAAAGTAATCGGCAACCGTCCAGAAGGAGACGCTTCCCCGAAAAGCAGTTCGCCCAATGCTGCGCCACCTTCGATACCCGGATGCCACGCATAGAGAACTGCATCGGCTTGTGCTACCTGCCGTGTAATTGCCAGCGGGCGTCCGGCAAAGACAACCAGTACCAACGGTTTGCCCAGTGCAGCCATCGCCGCTACAAATTCGGACTGACCGGGTGGCAGACTCAGATCACTTACATTGGCATTTTCACCAGAGCGCCAGGGATGTTCACCAAGCACCAGCACCACAGCGTCTACCTGATGCGCGAAATTCAAAGCTAAATCAGTAGCTTCGGTGAACCATAGTTCAGTATCTTTGGGAGCAATTTGTCGTAACACCTCATCCAGTGGCGTTACATCCTCACCGCGTCCATCGGCTGTCCAGGTTCCGAAGAGATCAGAGCGCGCATGAACAAAATTACCCGCCACCAGAATCCGGCGAAGACCTTGCAAGGGCAGGAGATTGTTCTCATTTTTGAGCAGCACCATACTCTCGCGGGCAAAAGTACGGGCAAGATTGCGGGATTCTGGATTCAGAATGTCACGGGAAGCGCGTGTTGTATCGGTGAATGGCTGCTCAAACAACCCGGCGCGATGCTTGATGCGCAGAACCCGGCGCACCGCTTCATCCAGTTCTGTCTGTGAAATTTTGCCCTGTTGCAGACTTTCACCCAGCGTATTCAGATATACCCCGCTGACCATATCCATATCCAAACCAGCCTGTAATGCCTGCCGCGCCGCGTCTGCATTGTTCTCCGCAACGCCGTGATTCACCAACTCTTTGACTGAATCCCAATCGGACACAACAAACCCATCGAAGTTCCATTCACCGCGCAGAACGTCCATCAGCAGGCGACGATTGGCAGTTGCAGGAACGCCATTCAGATCGATGAAGGCCGACATCACGGTAGCAACCCCGGCGTTAATCGCGGCATGGAACGGCGGCAGATAGACATCCCGCAAGGTAGCTTCAGAGATTTCGCCATTTTCGTAATCGCGTCCGCCCTCCGCAGAGCCATAACCAACATAATGCTTGGCACAGGCAACGAGTTTATCTGGCGCGGTCATATCTTCACCCTGAAAGCCTTTGACAGCAGCAGCAGCCAACTGTGCGCCGAGGAACGGGTCTTCGCCGTTCCCTTCTGCGACTCGTCCCCAACGCGGATCGCGGGCAATATCCAGCATTGGGGCAAACGTCCATTTGATGCCGCTGGCTGTGGCTTCACGCGCCGCCACAGAAGCGGCTTCCGCTGAGAGTTCAGGATCGAAGGCGGCAGCCTGTGCCAGCGGAATCGGGAAAACAGTACGGAAGCCGTGAATCACATCTCGCCCGAAAATGAGCGGAATTTTTAGCCGCGATTCCAGCGCCTTCTGTTGAAAATGATTGCTGATTTCGGCGGTTCCCGAATCGGAAAAGCCTTGCCCTGTCAGCGCCCCGGAAGCGTTAATAAGCGATCCCAGTTTCCCCTCTCGCAGGAGATTCAGGTCAAGGTCAGGGTTCGCAGTATATTGATTCAATTGACCGATTTTTTCATCTACCGTCATTTGGGCCAGCAGATGGTTGATAAAGGATTCCGTATCCTGTGGCATGGTTCATCCTGTAAAGTAAAAGCTAGGGCAGGGAATTTATTTCAATTTTCGCCCCGCCAGCGACCCCGAAATTTGACAAAGAAATCCAATTATGATAATTTTTGAATGAAGTGAAAGGTTTCACTTCACTAAAATAGTTTCCCCCGAAGTCCGAAAAAAAGCAAAAGTACAACTTCGCATGGAGCGAAATGATATAGAAGGAGGCTGGAAATAGACCACTTCGTCGGCGGCGGGATTTAAAGCCGGATCAATTTACTTAGTTTCAAAAATTACAGGAGATGCAGAATTGAAACCCTTAGCCAGATTTGTAAATACTACCCTCGTCTTTGCTCTTGCCTTTACTCTTGCAGCACTTGGCAGACCTTCTACTACACGCGCAAGCGCCGCACCGATCACATTGCGCTATGCCAACTGGAATCTTGGTACGCAGGAAGAAAATAACCTCCAGCGCCAACTTGTCGCCGCCTATACGAAGGCACACCCCGACGTTACGATTGAATTTGTAGATATGTCCGGGGATGGGCGCTGGGATGAGAAGCTGACCAACTATGCCGCCAAAGGCAAACTACCCGATGTTTTTATGGCGGATGGCACGCCGTATTATGTCAAAAATGGCTGGTCGGCTGACCTGACCAAACTGGTCGAGAATGATGCCGACTGGAAAGATGTGCCAAAAGTATTGAAAGATGCCGTAAGCTATTCCGGTAAAATACTGGGGTTGCCTGCCGCACAATTCGTTCTCGGCTATTACGTCAACACTGATCTGTTTGAGGCCGCTAATCTGGATGCACCTGCCTATGGTGTGTCGGTGAAGGACTTCCTGACTGCTGCAACTTCCCTGACCAATGTCCAGAAACACATTCTCGGCCTGGATGAAATGGAACCTATTCTAGGTTGGTATGCCAGCACACAAGATAACAAGCTGAAGTGGTTCAGCTATGATGGCGCGCACATGAATTACAACTCCGCTGCGTTCAAGGCTGCTGTTGCAAAGGCTGCCGAGATGAAGCCGCATACATGGCAAGGGCTCGGCGAAGAAAAGCAAAAGACCTTCAAATCGAAGGGACCGTGGGAACTGTTCCTGAATCAGGAAGCTGGCGTCCGGTGGGATGGCGGTTGGGCAATCCCGGATTTCGCCAAAAAAGCCACCTTCAAATGGGACTTTGTAGGCATTCCTGGCGGAAATCAGGCAATGGTGACCGATATTCTTGTCGTTTCCAAAACAGCGCCCGATCTACAAGCCGCGTATGACTTCGCCAAGTGGATGACCATCTCCAAAGAAGGGTATGCCAAAGAAGGCGAACTGGCAAAAGCTGCCAAAAGCGTACCAACCAGAATGCCTGTTTCTGTGAATGCCGCGTCCATCGACCTGTATATGTCTTTCGTAGGCGAGCGACCCGGATTGCGTAAGGCTCTGGAAAAGCTGGATAATAGCCTCGTTGAATCGCTGGCGAAAATCGCCCCCGGCTATATCAATGCACGCTGGGAAGGCAAGCCGGGAATTGATGTCGGTAATGATAAGGATGTCAACATCGGCTATATGTTCGCTAACGCATCGGCTGGGAGTTTTAAGTTTGAGGACTATTCCGCAAAACTGGAAACTTTTGCCAACAAGATTCTGGACGACGCCCGCGCCGAACTACCCAAATAACCTGGCTTACACAGTTGACCCCACCCCTGTCCCCTCCCCGCTAGCGGAGAGGGGAAGCGCAGGCCATCGTTATGGGAGAAATAATGGCAGTCGGGGAGTTGGAAGATAAAGTTCTTTTCATTTTAGACGTTAAATAAATTTGTTGTGGCTGGAGATTTGGCAGTGAGCGCGAAAATAAGCGTTTTTTTCAGGCCAATGTTATCACGGTTAGCCCTTATCATGTTGATCCTGTTTTCGGCATGTACGCCCCTGCCAGCCAGCCAACCTATTCCACCTACCCGAAAACCTCTATCATCAGCGCCTTCCGTTCCGCAAACCACCATCGAAGTTCAGGCCACATCATTTGGATTACCTATCGCACAAGATGAAACCGCCCGTCAGTACACCAAACCGAGCGTTTTGCTGCGGCAGGGAGATTCTCTGCAATTTGAGGCGTCAATCCCCACTGAAGGGGAATATTCCTTAGCATTTGATGCTGTTGCCGCACCAGAGGTGATGACCGCTTCTGAGGGGCAGTTGCGCGTGGATGGCGATTTTCCTATCAGCGATTTGCAACGGATTATTTTTCCAATTTACTATCGAAACAGCGCCAACGCTTTTCCCAAAGATCGCTATGGCAATGATACGCTCATCCGACAGGTGCGCGAGGTACGCTGGACGAAAACCCTGGCGCGGGATGTTGATTTCAGTCTGCCTTATCCGCTACAGGTGAAACTCTCTGCGGGGAAACACCAATTCAGGTTTACTCTCACCGAAGGTAATCTCTATCTAGGGAGTATTTACCTGGCTACATTTGCGCCCTATCCCGATTATGAACAATATCTCGTATCTCAACCGGGATCAGATTCACCCAGGTTTTCGCTCACGCTCGAAGCGGAATTTCCTTCCAGCAAAAATGATACATCGGTACATCCGGTCAACAGCCGCGATCTCACCGTGACACCCTATGACACCAATCGCCTGTTGTTGAATACGCTCGGTGGAGAAAGTTGGGACAAGAGCGGTAGCGCTGCCTATTATACCTTCAGCGTTCCAGCAGATGGTCTCTATACCGTCACTATTCGCACTCAACAAAACACGCGCAATAACTTCACTGTTTTTCGCCGTATCACGATCAACGACGCAGTACCGTTTGAACAGTTAAATGCTGTTCCCTTTCCCTATTCGACAGATTGGGTGAATGTGTCGTTGGGCGGTGCGACCCCTTACAAAATTTTCCTGCATAAAGGGGAGAATGTATTGGGTATAGAGGCAACCAACGCACCCTATCTACCCGCTATACAAACGATTCGGAAAGCGTTGCTCGACATCAACACCCTTGCGCTGGAAATCAGAAAACTGACAGGAAACCAGCGTGATCAATATAAGGAATGGGTGATTTCCAACTATATTCCTGATATTCAGAGCCGCCTGCAAACCATCGCGCAAAACCTGATCGACGACAAAGCAACGCTCGTATCCATCAATCAGAATGGAACATCGCAGGAAATCCTCACCTATCAGATGGCGATCAATAATCTGCTGTTTCTCGCCGCTGACCCGGATAAAATCCCGGTTTATATGGGACGCTTTTCGGAAGGTACAGGCTCGGCGGCGCAACTGCTTGGCTCACTCCTGCCACTACTGCAAAATCAACCGCTTGCGCTAGATAAAATCTATATTCATTCGCCCGATATTATCCCGGAAACATCCAGCGTAGCGGTCACTACTTCACTGACTGAGGGCATCAAGCGCTTTGGGCATTCCTTCCAGCCCGATCCCTATCAGTCGATAGGCGCAAATGAGAATGAACTGGAAGTATGGGTCAACCGTCCGCGCCAGTATGTGGACTTGCTGCAACTAATGGCTGATGAATCCTTCACGCCACAGACAGGGATTCGCGTCAAATTCTCGATCATGCCCAACGAGGCGAAACTGATACTCGCCAATGTCGCTGATATTCAGCCGGATGTAGCGTTGGGCGTCAGCGCTAACAATCCCTATGAACTGGCGGTTCGCAATGCCCTGTATGATCTGCGCAGTTTTAAAGATTTCGATTCTTTCATCCGTATCTATACGCCCGGATCGCTCCTCGGCTACATCATTGACGATTCGGTCTATGCTATCCCGGAAACGCAAGATTTCTGGGTGACATACTATCGTAGAGACATCCTCAATTCGCTGAAGATACCTGTGCCGCGTACATGGAGCGAGATCATCCAGATTTTGCCAGAGTTACAACGCTATGGCATGAATTACAACACCCCGCTTTCGAGCGGTGCAGGCCAGAAAGATTATCTGTTCACTGCGCCTTACCTGCTCAACTACGGCGCAAAACTCTATAGTGATGACGGTTTTGCTACTGGTCTGCAAAGCGAAGAAGCGATTGCCGCTGTGAAATTCATGGCAGAAAGTTTCACTATTTATGGGATGCCGCTTACAACTTCCAGTTTTTATGAGAGCTTCCGCTATGGCACAGTTCCTATAGGCGTTTCCAATTTCGAGACATATATCAAGCTGATGACTGCTGCCCCGGAGATTGGCGGTCTGTGGGCGATTGATCTGTATCCCGCAACGGTTCTAAAAGATGGCACGCAAAACCGCTACGCTACCGGATCGGCGCAGACCAGCATCATGTTCAAAAAGACTAAAAAGCCACAGGAAGGCTGGCAATTCATGAAATGGTGGATGTCCACCGAAACGCAATCTGAATTTCAGGAACGGCTGGTATTGAGTTATGGGCCAGATTATCTGTGGAATTCTGCCAATCTGGAAGCGTTCAGCCGTCTGGATATTCCCCAAGAACATAAAACGGTCATCCTCGAACAATGGAAATGGCTACAGGAGCCGGTACGCCTGCCCGGTAGTTACATGCAGCAGCGCGAATTGAGCAATGCATGGAATCGGATTGTGTTCGATGGTGTCAATCCGCGTGTGGCGATTGACCGCTCCGTGATCATTATCAACCGTGAAATTGCCCGCAAGATGGAAGAGTTTGGCTATCTGAAAGACGGTCAGCGGATACGCGAGTTCAGGATTCCAACGATTGAGCGCGTGACAGAGTGGATGAAAAATGCAAAGTAAGAGCCTCTTCCAGCGATGGCTTAACAAGGAAGGCAGCGCCTATGCGTTTCTATCCGGGTATGGCGTGCTGTTCATCATTTTCATCGTCGTACCAGTGGTAGCGGCTGTGCTGCTCTCGTTCACATTCTTCGATAGTATCCAGCCACCGCGATTTATCGGTCTGCGTAATTACATTTCTCTGATCACGCAAGACGATACGTTCATGAAATATGTGTTGCCCAACACTATCACTTTTGCGGTGATTGTCGGGCCGGGTGGATATGTATTGGCATTTCTGCTGGCGTGGGTACTGGCGCAACTGCCTAAACTCCCACGCACAATTTTCGCGCTGATCCTCTATTCCCCGTCGATGACCGCCGGGGTTGCGATGGCTGTTGTCTGGAAGACATTGTTTAGCGGCGACCAGACTGGCTATCTGAATAGTTTCCTGATGGGGTTGAATCTGATTCGAGAGCCGATTCAGTGGCTACAATCCCCACAATATCTGATGCTGATCATGATTGTGGTCACACTCTGGAGCAGCATGGGGATCGGTTTTCTGGCGATGCTGGCGGGCATCCTCGAAATCAACCCGGAGTTATACGAAGCCGCCGCCATTGATGGGATCAAGAGCCGCTGGCAGGAGATTTTCTACCTCACTATCCCGTCGATGAAGCCGCAAATGCTCTTTGGGGCGGTGATGGCTATTGTCGGGACGTTCCAGGCCGGGGCGATTGGCGTCACACTTTCGGGCAGTAACCCAACGCCGCAATATGCCGGACAGTTGATCGTCAACCATATTGAGGATTATGGCTTTCTGCGCTATGAAATGGGCTATGCTGCTGCCGTTTCGGTAGTTTTGTTGCTGATGGTGCTGTTCTTCACCCGCGTCTCGAATCGGCTGTTCAGCAGTGAGGCGTGATCGGAGCATGAAGAAGTTTCGCAGCTACGCTGGAATACGCAACCGGGGCATGAATCCGCAGGGCTTTCACGTCAGCCAGATCAAGTTCTACGCTCTGCTGATACCCCTATCGGTTTTTATGCTGCTGCCCATCATTTTCATTGTTTCCAGCGCGTTCAAGCCGCCAGATGAGTTATTCGCCTTCCCGCCACGTTTTTTTGTGATCAACCCTACGCTCCGAAACTTTACGGATTTATTCTCCAAAATGTCCAATTCGGGCGTTCCGGTCAGCCGCTATTTGTTCAACAGTGTTCTGGTTGCGCTGGTGACGGTGCTAGGGTCTATTCTGGTTTCCAGCATGGCTGCCTATTCGCTCTCCAAGAAGCGTTTCAAACTCAAACAGGCGCTGTTTGCGATCAACAACATAGCATTGATGTTTGTTCCGGTTGCCGTCACCATTCCACGCTTTC
>CAYSOC010000137.1:0-18423 GCA_964432445.1 uncultured Anaerolineaceae bacterium | reverse complement strand
CAGCATCCTGGGTAAGGCGTTTGGCTCCAACCCGGATTTGATGCTTGAAGCGGCGATTGAGGCTTACCGCGCGCAGGGCAAATCGGACGCATGGATCGCCAGTCGCTTACTCGGCGTCCAGACCCGAAAAATCTTCACCTCTGCATTCCAGAAAGCCCTCCGCAACAATCCCAGCAGTTACCAGTATGCACAGGTAACGGATACGCTGCGAATCGGTATCTGGCGGCGCAACACCCAGACGATTCGCAAGGAACTCGGCCTGAATGAGAGCGCCAGTGTGCGCGATAATCTGTCGATGTTGGCCTTGAGTTATGAAATACTGGCAGAAAATCTCTCGACGGTTGCGCTGGATCAACGCGAGAATCTGGAATTTAACGAAGCCAACAACGTTGTGCGGCAGCAGGCCGAGTTTGTCGGAGATCACGCGGAACAGGCCGGCAAGCAACTCGGCATCGACATCATCACCAATAAACCCCTGCTCAAAAAGGGTGGTTCGTAACTCCTGAAACAATCTATGGGCGAATGTTGTATTCATCCGCCCGCATTCCAGCCAAACAAAATCAGCCATGCGCCCTGATCTGGTAGAAGGCGGTCAGGTTGATTTCGCATACAATCGGGATAAGGAGGCTGGAATGACAAAAATTATTTTGCGAATCGCTCTGTTTGCGGCGATGATTACTGTCGGATTATTGGCGTTCGCCGGAGTGCAGAAGGTACAGGCGTGTGGTGGCTTCTTCTGCCAGAATGTGCCAATCAACCAGAACGCCGAACGCATCATCTTTTTGATGAACGAAAAAGAGCAAAAGGTTTCGGCAATTGTCGGGATCAATTATGTGGGCGAGGCAAAAGATTTCAGTTGGGTCGTGGCATTAGTGAGATGGCTGCGCGAAAATGGTTTCCGAGTCACGAAGGAGATGGAGCCATACATTGATATTTATGCGAAGGAAAAACAATATTTTGTCGCGTTCAAGCTGCGGCGCGGAGTAGAAGTAACCGCCATTGAACCTGTCAAATTGACATATCATTCCACCTACGCTTCAATCCCGTTGCGCCTGACCGCTATTGCCGCAACAGAAGATATGCCTGTCCTCGTCTGGATTTTCGGTGCAACGCAATACATCCCGCAAAATTATGCTCACCCAAAAGTTGATTTTAATTCATGGGTCGCGCCGGGGCGATTGGCAAATCCTTATCCTGACCGAATCTTTGATAACGCATATGGTACTTATGGGAATATCCTCAAGGGGTTTCAGACACAATATAAGGGGAAAGCATTTGTTACAGAAATGGCGCGCAGCACTGCGGATGTACTTAGGTTTAACAAGCTAATCCGGTATTCAGATAAAAACCTGATCGAATTGTTGGAGACCTATCCCTATGTTACCCGTCTGCGCGCACAGCTTTCGCCACACGAGATGACCAAAGACCCGGTTTTTGTCGCCCAGCCCGGATTGCCGGATGTCTCGGAGAGCATTAATTTGGATGGTAATCCACAGATTGATCCGCTGCTCTATTGGGGTTGCAGTTCGCGTACTGTTATTACCGATACTGTACGTACCAAACTTCCTCCCGCACGAACGCACGTAGATAATCTCAAACTGGATGTTGCCCACCCCGTTAACTGGAAACTAAGCACTTTTAGTATTCTCCGCGAACAAAAACAGGATTTTTGGGCGTTGTCCAGCAAAACAGTCACGCTTGAGACGATCAAGGATTTTATGGCAGGGCGCGCAACCGCTCCTATGTTAATCGCCACTCCATTGACGCTGAATTACAACCATCCGCTTTATGATTTTTTTCCGGAGCCGGATGTATTTTCTAACATGCTTTTGCAATCTCTGGATATCGAGCCAACGCCGGACAATATCGCCAAACTCGCTGTTAATCGACACAAAACCATGTTATATCGCTACAACATCGGCACAACATATGAGGGCGTGCTGATTGCGTTGCTGGCACAACCAGGTTATTGGACAGCCAACCCAACGATGTATGATGCGATATTGAAATATGCCAGCAGCTATCAGTATTATGCTCGCCCCGACTGGCAGCACACGCTGCTTGTCAATGGACATAATCCGTATTGGGAGAAAATAGCTGGCATCCCATTTCCCACCGGATGGATCGAAAAAACAGTTGATGGCGATGCTGCTATAACCCTTGAAACACCGCCGAAGGGCGCTGAAAACATCATGTTTCGCATTACGCCGCTGAATCTTTCGTCCCTCCGAGTATTTCAAAGAGACGAAGAGCAGAAGAAGACAGCTCAGGAACGGGTCGATAAGCTCTATGGTGTAATTGCAAAGAAGGATGAGGCAATAATCTGGTGTGGCAAAGATTTGTCTGGCTACGCGAAATACTCTTTTGCGCAGAATGGCAACACTGGTTATGTACTCATCTCAGACGAAGCAGTGGTTGGCGCATATGCACCAACCGCAGATTATGAACAGCACAAAGAGACATTGAACACGATGCTTGATGCGTATATACAAGGCATTGTATGTGGAGAGCCACAGAGATGAAAATCAGGTGGCGTTCATCATTCCGACAATCGCTGCTACATAGGGCGTCAGGGGTACATCGTGCCGGATCACGTCCAGCGGTTGCCCCGGCGCAATCTCCAGCGCACGGATTCGCTCAATCATCTGCCGTGTACCGTTTCCGACCTGCGCATCCGGCATCTGTTCCAGCCGCAGACTGAGTGCCTGTGACGCGCACAGCAATTCCAGCGCGATCACTTTCTGCACATTGGCGAGGATAGCTGCCGTCTTGCGCGCTGCAATTGTACTCATGCTGACATGATCTTCACGGTTGGCGCTGCTGGGGATGCTGTCCACGCTGGCGGGATGTGCCAGCGCCTTGTTCTCGCTGACCAGTGACGCGGCGGTATATTGCGCGATCATCAGGCCACTGTTCAAGCCGATGGAGTCCGCTGGCTCTTTGATCAGGAACGGCGGCAATCCGCGATTCAGCTTCGGATCGGTCAGCGTGAAGATACGCCGTTCCGAGATATTCGCCAGTTCTGAGGCCGCAATTGCCAGAAAATCCATCACAAAGCCAATCGGTTCGCCATGAAAATTCCCACCGCTGATCACTTTGGTATTGCGTGGGAGTTCATCCCCAAACACCAGCGGATTATCCGTCACGGCGTCGGCCTCTTCGGAGAGTACCCATTCCACATGCAACAGCGTTTGCATCACCG
Source organism: uncultured Anaerolineaceae bacterium (assembly GCA_964432445.1). GTDB lineage: Bacteria > Chloroflexota > Anaerolineae > Aggregatilineales > UBA2796 > JBBRMW01. Next base: position 15,221 of record CAYSOC010000137.1, on the reverse strand, counting down.
CGCCATGTACCACCGGAGCGCAACGCAGGCAGTACGGGTCTTGTGGCGGGCCTTCCTCTGGGGAGAGATCAATATTTTCGCCACCACGAATGAGCGTGCTGCCCTCCAACAGTTCCCGGATGATTTGGGCGCTTGCCGCCTGTTGTGTACTGCGGAACTGGTTCACCTGTGGCAGGAACGCATCTCGAAAGCCGCGCAACGCTTCCGCTGAAAGTGCTGCTGACTGTTCTGCCCATCGAATTAACTGATCCGCCTGATAGTAATTCAGGATAGCGATTCCGGTGCTGATCGCCGTCCCGTTGATCAGCGCAACGCCTTCCTTTGCGCCGAGCCGAAGTTGCGGGATGCCTGCGGCGCGCATCGCTTCCGCACCCGTGACAATCTTGCCATTCAGAAAACAAAACCCGGTCGCGCCGGGCTGTAGTTCTTCATCGGGTAAAGGTTCGCTCAGTGGCATGACCAGGTGTGCCAGCGGAGCAAGATCACCGCTTGCGCCGAGCGAACCCTGTGCAGGCACAACCGGATATACATCACGGTTGAGCATTTCTACCAGCGTATTGATCAGGTCGCGGCGCACGCCGCTATATCCTTTGGCAAGACTGGCGACACGTAGAAACAGCGCTGCCCGTACTGCCGCTTCCGAAAGTGGCTCACCGACACCGATGCAATGGCTGAGTATCAGGTTGCGGCTGAGGCGTTCGGCCTCAGTGGTGGTCTGGAAGGCGGCACGTCCGGCGTTATCACCAAACCCGGTGTTGATCCCATAATAGGCGATCTTTTTGCCCGCTCCTGTCATCGACTGGGCGACCCATGCGGCGCTCTCATCGACGCGCGTTCCCGGAGGGAGGGGAGCCACGCGCCGCCGCTGGAGCGCTACTTCAATGACGGTTTGCAGGGCAATGGGTTGAGTGAGATCGATCAACGGAGCATCGAGCAGGGTATTTTTGACTTCAAAATAAGGGGGATGAAGCATGTTAAATTTTCCTCTGCGCGATAGTGTACCATGCTGCTCACAGGTGAATAGATCGACTCTATTTCCGCGAAAATGGCTTTATAAAGGCAGGGTATAAAATGGGTACATGACAAGTTAACAAAATTATGGTAATATTGCACATAGACAGCGCGTCAAAGTGCTGTATCTGTTCAATGAACAAGGAAAGTATCGTGCAAATTCTGGTTATCGCGGTTGTCGCCGCACTCATCGATGTTTTGGCTCTGGCTGTGCTTGCGCGCGGCAACTCAATCATTCAGGCAGAGAACATCGCTGCTACTACCGAATAAGAAGGTGAGATGGAAAACGTAACTGATTTATCTATCTGCTCACTGGATATCTAGCCATCTTTTAGAAATTGAATCGCATTCGTTAATCTAACCGCTTCTATCAATCGTTCGATGTATGCTTGCAGGTTTGGTTTCCAAAGGAATGTATAGCTATCCAATCCCCTTATCCGAATAGCTGGATAAGGGGTAATTTTTTGTGTTTTTTCATAGATTCCCTGATTCTACTTGTTATAATGTTCACAAATAACGTCAAAGGATGTCATAATGCGTCTGAGCCGCATCCCTGTTGCGATGCTGATACTACTGATTTTGGCGGGTTGTGGTTCGCCCGCGCCACACGCTGTCGAAGCGCCACCAACCCTTGTTCTGCCGACGCGCGTTCCTGTCGAACTGGCAGCAGGCGAAAAACACGTCGATGCTCCGACCAAAGTGGCAGCGGTTGAACCCACCAAAATTCCGCCAACTGCTGCGCCCACCCGTGTCGCAATCCAACCCACCCCAACAGTAACGCTTATTCCAACCAAAGGCCCGCCGACGGCTACACCAAACGTGACGCCAACGCTCAACGCCGCGTCTGTGCGTGGGTTGGCATTGTTCCAGAACGGGTCAGGCGAAGAGGGCGTTCCGACATGCGCCTCTTGCCATCACATCGACAAGGATGAAGCCTTCACTGGCCCAAGCCTGATAGGTGTGGCGCGCAAGGCTGCACGGCGCGTCCCCGGACAGGTTGTTGATGTTTATCTGCGCAACTCGATTATCAACCCCAACGCTTTCATTGTTCCCAACGAAAAAGACCCGATGGGAGTTGATCACATCTATTCGGCGGGTGGGCAAAGCCTGATGTATCAGCAATTCGCTCAGAAACTCACCCCGCAGCAGATCGATGATCTGGTTGCCTATCTGACAACGTTGCGCTAGCCGTAGATTCTGCCTGTATGTTCAAAGCTGTTTTTACAATTGTCTGGAAGGACTTACGGGCAGAACTGCGAAGCCGCAGATTGATCAGCGCCGTTGGCCTGTTTGCGCTGATTGCCGTCCTCGTTTTCTATTTCACGCTGGAAGGACGCCGGGATATACTGCTCGGTGCGCTGCCTTCGATCCTGTGGGTGATCATTGTATTCGCGGGCATTTTGGGATTAAGTCGAAGCCTCTCTGCCGAACATGAACGCGGGACGCTGGATGCTCTGTTGCTTGCGCCGATTCCCCGCGTTGCCCTCTTTTATGGCAAATTCATTGGAAACTGGCTGTTCACGCTGCTGGTCGCGGTGATTGTGTCGGCGGCACTATCGCTGCTGTTCAACCTCTGGCTGTTTACGCCGTCGCTGTGGCTGGTTATTCTGCTTGGTACGGTTGGCTTTGCGGCGGTTGGGACACTCACCGGGTCGATTGCCATATATGCCGATGGGCGTGAGACAACGTTGCCGATCCTCGTCTTGCCGATTGCGCTCCCCGTTATTATTTCCTCCGTGCGCGCCACTACCGATATTTTGAATGGATTGCCGTTTGAGGATTGGTCGGTGTGGTTGCCTGCTCTTGTCTCGGTTGACCTCATCTTTCTGGGATTAGCCTTCGTCCTCTTCGATTTCATTGTTGAAGAATGAGTAATTCATGAGAGAGGGTTGAGGTTCACGTAACGTAACCCCCTATCATTCGGGTATCAGGAAAGGAGGCGACACAATGTTTACAGTGGGTGAATTTTCACGTCTGGCACAGGTTTCCAAGCGGTTGCTGCGCTATTACGATGAAATCGGGCTATTGAAACCTGTTCATATTGATAAGTTCACAGGCTATCGCTATTACAGCGCCGAACAGATGCCTCTCCTGAATCGTATCCTTGCACTCAAGGATTTGGGGCTGTCGCTGGAACAAATCCAACGGATGTTGAACGATAACATCTCGACGGATGAAATGCAGGGAATGCTGCTTCTGAAGAAAGCCGAAATTGAGCAGCAACTGGAAGCAGAGATGAAAAAGATTCGGAATATCGAATCCCGGTTGCAGGCTATCCGCAACGCTGAAATCAACAAGCCGCCGAACGTCATTATCAAACAGATACTGACGCAACCGATTATGGGCGTGCGGATGATAGTCGAAACCTTTGAGTTTGGACTGGGCATCTTCGAGCGCATCCGATCCGTGTTGCCAGAGAAAAACGGTTATGGCTTTTGCTTCTGCATCTGTCACGGGGATGGCATTGTCGATCAGAATATGGATTTGGAGATGGGGCGTCTTATCGAAGCCAACTCCCATGATCCTGTCCCGCTGAACGAAGAAACACAACTCTGCTTCCGGGAATTGCCCGCCGCGACAATGGCGACCATTGTAGTGAAAGGCGCACTCGAAACCATTCATACCGGCTACATGGAAATCGGCACATGGGCAGAATTGAATAACTATCGCCTGGCGGGTACACCTCGTGAACTCTCCCTGCAAATACCGCAGGCTGCGGACGGCAGCGATCTCATCACCGAAATCCAATTTCCAGTGGAACAAATCCACTAATTCAACGATAGGAAATCAAAATGACGCTGGAAAATCTCGTACTTATCATCGGAGGGACGCTGACTGGCCTGTGTGCTGGTGTATATTATGCGTTCAATGTCGCGTTTGTTTCGGCATTGCGCCAACTCAAACCTAAAGAACACATCGAAGCGATGAAATGGATTAACATCAAAATCCAGAATCCGGTGTTCTTCCTGAGCTTTTTCGGCCCGACGTTGCTATTGCCGCTCGCAGCATTCCTCTACCGAAATAGTTCACAATTTTTGCTGCTGGTTGTGGCCTCGATACTTCAGGTTGTGGGGTCAAACGGCGTGACCATCGGGGGCAACCTCCCCTTGAATGAAAAGCTGGATAAGGTCGCTGTGAGCCAACTCACTGAAGCAGAAGCCGAAACAATCCGCAACGAATATCAGGGCAAAGGCTCTGCATGGATACGCTTCCACAATATACGCACTATCGCCACCATTGCGGCTACGGCACTGGTATTCGTGGCGTGCCTATCGAAGGATTAGGAAATTAGCGGCTCACCGCGTCTGTCCTTTCAGGGCAATCAAGGCGTCTTGCGCCCGGTTGAACTGTACGAACAGGTGATCGTGATAGAAGGCGGAAACGGCATTACAGCTTATGCCCACATCTGCCAGCACGCGGGAGAGTGCCGCCATAAACCCGATGGCTTCCAGCGAAGAGTGAATTGTCATCTCGATCCATGCCCAACTTCCTTGATAGTCCAAATGATGACGATCTGCCTCTTCACGGCGCAGGATGAGCGACCAGCCTTCACGTTCCCGAAAAATACACAGCGCGTTTATTCCCGCCGGAATCCCGGAAACAGTGCAAAAAACATATTCCCCCGGATGTAGCTCTGGCTGCATCCCATCCAGAAGTTTTTGTAAATCCAGTTCTCCGCTCAAAATCATCTACCCCAGTTAGACATAAGGCCATGTTCCATGATTGGTTCTGATGTGATCTTTGAGCGAGTTATGATTATAGTCAAACAAAATGTGCGCAGGATGTGAAAATGCGGGAACTATTGTGCCATCACTACTCAAATGTTCCCCACCTGGGTCCATCAGATGGATGTGGGGGCGGATACTGACGGCATAGTTTTCCTTGACACCCTGACCCGGAACATCGATCACAAGCTGGCTTCTGTCCTGAAAACGCCATAGAAATCGTGAGCGTTGTCCGTAACTTCCAACTTCCTCATTTGAAAAATTGGCAAAGTTAGGGTTATTGCGAGCCGCCTCATCGATTTGCGCAAAGGTCATAGTCGGGACTATATTGACACCCAGACACTGCGCTCCTGCTGCATTTAATTGCGTCCCGATTCCAGAACCAGCAACCCCGGTTCGGTCAAGAATATCATTCATTTCGGAAACCAGAGGAGAGAGATGCGGGCCGATATTCGGAACCTGTCCAAATTGGACACCCTGATCGAACACGGTTTGAGCAATATACGGCCAGTGACCAGCGTTTGCCATTCCTGCGTTGGCGTTGATATGTGTGCCGATTGCCGTTGCGTTGTTTAAAGGATTCAAAGATGCAGAAAACGCGAAATCGAAAGCTGTAAGCCTGCGCTTGAAGTATCTGATTGCCTGTCGATTTCTGCTATTAGCGGTGGTTTTGGCATCTCGTAATACAGTCAGCGCGTTCCTGATCAAACGCTCTTCGTGTGCATTAGGAAGGGCAACCATTCTCCGCACAACGTTATTTGCCGATGAAGCGGCAAGCACTCGTTGTACGAACTGATTACCGTGCAGTTGGTGCATTCGATAGACCGGATTTTGATTCATGAATTCGTCGGTATGGAAATTGTCTGTAACAGGTTTCCGTGCCAGAGGCGCGATTGGATTTTTCTCTGCCGATGGTATCTTGAGCAGGCTTGCTTTCATCTCTGTTTTCCCGTAAATAGTTCACGCTAAACGGGATACAGCTTTGGCTAATGATGGATATTGAAGTAATGAAGGTGATTACTGTCGCTGTTCCAAAGTTTTGGTCGCGTCAAAAAGCAATTTTGTGTCGTTTTACATGGAAGATATTTTAGAATCAGCCTCAAGTGCATTGATAAACTCGCCCGCAGTCTCAAACCGATCTTCGGGCTGCTTGGCAAGGGCGCGCACGATTGCGCTAGCAGCATTCGGAGAGAGTTCCGGCACAGCGAGGCGCGGATCGGGTACGGCTTGCTGCAAATGCCCGATCAATATCTCGCCAATACTTTCGCCGTGAAATGGCACGCCCCCGGTCAACATCTGATAGGCAATCACCCCAAGCGCGTATATATCCACACCGCGCCCGATATTTTTGGCATTGGCGATTTGCTCCGGCGCGATGTAGCTCAATGTGCCAACCACACCCGTATGGGTGTTTGCGCCTGTGCCTGTCGTCAAACGTGCCAGCCCGAAATCTGCCAGAATTGCACGATAGGGGAAAAGTTCATACCCTTCCGAGACAGGTTGCAACATGACATTGGATGGCTTTACGTCCCGATGGATGATGTTCTGCGCGTGTGCGTAATCCAGCGCGTCGGCAATATCGCGCAGCGGATGCAGGGCAATTTCTAACGGGATTTTCCCGTTGCGGCTCATATACGCTGCCAGCGTTTCGCCGGGAACGTAGGCCATCGCCATGTAAAAATTGCCTTCTGCCTCGCCAAAATCAAAAACCTGCACGATATTTGGGTGTTGCAGTGTGGCAACGGTTTGTGCTTCACGCTCAAAACGCCGGCGAAAACCGTCATCCAGTGCGAGGGTAGGCGAGAGCGCTTTGATCGCAGCAGGACGTTTGAGCGTGATATGCTGTGCGTGATAAACCTCCGCCATTCCCCCTTGCCCGATCAATCCTTCTACCGCATATGAACCGATTCGGTGTCCAGACAATCGACCTGTTCCCAATGCTGTAAACGGAATGTCAGTGATCGTGGTAGAGCGTTTATCCAGCTTCTGGCGGATCATGAATTGATTGGTGACGATGGTTTGCAAACGACGATAAACGGGCAGAAACAGTGCCGCAATCACCAGCGTGGACACAGTGATTGCGATGGTCGATTGACTGCCCCCGGTCATGCTCTGGAGAACCTGCTGCAACGCGACTACAAAAAGGAAGTAGATCAGGCCGAGGATGCCTGTCACGCCCGTGATCACCAACGCCCGGTTCAGGATAAATTCCACACCAAGCAGACGATGGCGCATGATCGCCAGCATCACCGTCAGGGGAATCATCAGCGAAGGAAGCGAGACAAACAACGGCACGCCGATTAGATTCAGCAGCACACGCCCCATGCCGTTGCCAAATGTCTGCGGGAACAGGAACGGTGGCAGTACATAGCAGCTAAAACCTGTGATACCGATGAACAGCCCAAGCACCACCCAGCGCACCTGTTGCCGTTCGTGCGGTTCGGAAATCTGCCGATAGCGGTAAATCTGCGTGCCGAGACCAAACAACACAACTACTACCGCCGAAAGTGTCCAGATACGATTGGGTAACAGATCGGTATTGAACGTTTGTGTTCCGGCAAAATAGGCGAGCATCCCGATCACATACGCTGTCCACAGTATCGCCAGCCCCTTCGACCAGGCGGGTACGAAGCGCCCATCGGGAAGGATGAAGAGGCTGACAACAGCGCCTGTCAGCCCAAAGACCTGCACAATGCTCACCGCCAGACGCCATTCGGGATATTGCACCGCCAACGATTGAATCGAAGTGTTATAGGTGATGCCGATAGCAATGATGGCAAAAGCCATGAACATCGCCAGCCAGCTATCCGAACGCCGCGCAAAAATGAACAAACCAAGCCCGACATAGCCACTCAACATCAAAAGCGCAAATCCATCCAGCCAGAGCGCATAGGCCAGCGGCTTGACATAAATTTTTACCAAAGCGTCTGCCTCAGCAGGCGTCAACAGGTAATAGGCACGCCCTGCGCCCTCCTGTACGGTGGAGAGTTCCTCAAAATGAACAGGCACGGAGAGGATAAACACCGCTAATATAAAAACAACAAGGACAAGCCAGAGCAACCGGGCAAATGTAAGGACTCGCCCGGATAGACGAACACGGCTCGACCCGGTAATATCCAGCGAGAGGGAGGATCGATTGGTAGCAGCAGGCAACGACTGCATCGGGCTAATTCACCTTACAGAATATCTCTATCATATCCTGCAATCGGGATCAGCGCCGATAATATAACCGCTGTGAGCCAAACCGCCTGTACTGGAAGAAAAACCCGACTGCTGCCAGCACAATCAGGGCAAGGAGCGCCAGCCCATTCGCGTTGGTGCGGGTATTGATGATGTTCATCGGCTCATAAACCGCGCCGATTCCAAACAGAATCGCGCTTGCGCCTGCCAATGCGGTTTGACCCATCACCATCAGATCGCGCGCCTGATACGCCAGAATCCCGATCAGAATTGCAAAAATGATTCCAGCAAGGAGCGCACCAGTACGATCCAGGTTGAGTGCCAGCGCTAGTTGCGTCCCGAAGCCAAAGCCGATCAACGCACCACTGACGATAATCAGCAGGCTCCACGCGGAATAGGAGAGGATGGCAAACAGGATTGCCAGCGCAATCGCCGCGATGAACGCTACCGCAGGCTGCGACGGGAACAGATTCAAGCCGAAATAGTAGCCGAACACCAGCCCCGCCAACGGCAGCAGGACGCGAAAAATGGGATACCCATAGAAGAGAAGAACCACGCCGATAAGCAGCGTGAGGATGGTACTCACAGCGGTTTGTGCAGACATCTGGCAATTCCTTTTCATGACGCTATGAATTATCACACCGATTATGTGAAAAGGATGCTAAATTTTGGAATTATTCAGTTATCGCAGTCTCTTCCAGTGCCTTGATGATTTTCAAAAACATTTCGTTCTTCGGGGTCGGAACACCATATTTTTGTCCGAGCGCACAGACCGCCCCACCAAAAATATCAACCTCGGTTTTGTTTCCCGCCTCCAGGTCTTGCACCATCGAGGATTTGAATGCAGATGGCATGTTGCGAATGAAGTTGTTGCACCAGGGTAGTATCCCGTCCACGTTACGGATACCCGCTTTTTGGGCAATCTGTACTGCTTCCTGCATCAATTCGGTGGCGATAGCATGTGCCTTTTCACTGCGCTGAAACACGCCATAACTTGCACGAAGGATAGCCGATGCCTGGTTTATCCCGACATTGACGACGAACTTGCACCAGATGGAAAATAAAATATCTTCTGGCACTTCATAGTCAATCCCGGCTTGATCAAAAAAGCGGCATACCCTGTCTACCTTTGGGGTTCGGGCGGGGGCATTCGCCTCGCCAAAGATGATACGCCCTACTCCATCAAAGGTAACTGCATTCCCGGATCGGGTGCTACCATGTCCCACAAAAAAGGAATGCAGCACTTTGTCCCAGCCATAGCGTTCAGCGATTTTCTCTTCGCTGGTGATGCCGTTGAGCAGTGACAGGATAATCGTTTCATCCTCCACAAAATTTTCAATAGCGGCAATCGCATCTTGTAACCCATCAGCTTTCGTAGCGATGAGAATCAGATCGGCTTTTTCCTGGTTCGCGTCTGGCAGGATGTAATTGAAATCCTGTCGAACGCCATTCAGGATAATTCCTTGTGCCTTGTAACGTTCGAGGCGGCCTTTATCGACAAGGACGCGAACGCAATCCGGGTTATATTGCTTCAGTTTGGTTGCATAGATAGCGCCTACCGCGCCCAGTCCAACAATGACGACGTTGGTAATGTCACTCATTTGAACAATTCCGCTTTCTCGCTACATTTTAGCGTCCCGGTGCGCCTTCGATATGCTCCATCGACTGTTCCAGCATTTCAATCGTGGAAAGTTTCAGGTTTTGCCGTGCCAGTTCGCGCCGCCATATCCACTGACTGAATGCTACATTCCCGATAACCAGCAGAGCCACCAGTAATGTCAACGGCTGGATTTTCTCGCCAAGCAACAGCCCCGCCCAAATCAGGGTTAGAAATGGCTGGACAAGCTGTACTGAACTCACACGCGCCACGCCGCCAACCGCCAGCCCGTGATACATTGCAAAGAAGCCGACCAATTGGCTGAATACGCACAGGTAAGCAAATCCAATCCAGCCTTGTGGGGTGATTTCCGGGAGTGTGCGCCCATTCAGCGAAAGCAGCATCAGCGCCAAACCAACAGGCATCGAAATCGCCACGCCCCACGAAATGACGCGCCAACCACCGAGATGCGAAGCCAACCGCCCGCCTTCAACATAGCCGAATGCCGCTAGGATAACCGCCGCGAATAGCAGAAAATCTTCCGGCTGGAATGACCCCGCGCCTTCTGCCAGCGCAAATAGCACCACGCACACCACCGCCAGCGCGCATGATACCCAATACATCAATGGCGGCTTTTGACGGGCGCGGATAATGCCCAATATGCCTGTCCCGATTGGGATGATCCCGGTGGTGATTGCGCCATGATTAGCAGGTACGCTTTGGAGCGCCAGCGATGTCAAAACAGGGAAGCCAAAGATCACGCCCATGATGACAAACGCCAGCGAAGGCCAGTGCCGACGCTCCGGGAATTTCTCCCGCCGCAGGAACAAAATCACGATTGCGATAATCCCGGCAATGGCAATTCGCCCAAATCCAACCGTCCAGCCGCCGAACTGTGGTGAGGCCAGACGAGTCATCGGCAGCGACAGGCTGAACATAAATGTCCCTAAAAAGACAAAAAACATGCCTTCCCAAAACGGATTACGGCGGTTTGTACGTACCATGATTTAGTCCATCTCCGGTGCTACAATTGCCCGGTAGAATTATTTTGTGATCACGGTATCTATGACACCGCACAAGACGATCATTATTACGTTAACCAACTGGCTTCTGATAGGCCAATCGTGGAAGGGGAGCAAGGACAATTGACGCTTAATCCGCCCATCAAAGAGCAAACGCTCGAACAACAATCAGTAAATACCATCCGGTTTTTATCCGTAGATGCTGTACAAAAAGCCAATTCCGGGCATCCCGGCCTGCCGCTGGGCGCTGCACCGATGGCCTATGCGCTGTGGACGCGCTTCCTGAAACACAACCCGACCAATCCCCACTGGGCAGATCGGGATCGCTTTGTACTTTCGGCAGGTCATGGCTCGATGCTGCTCTATTCTTTGCTGCACCTGACAGGTTACGACCTGAGCCTTGATGAAATTAAAAATTTTCGCCAGTTGAACAGCAAGACACCGGGACACCCGGAATACCATCACACTGCCGGGGTAGAGACAACAACAGGGCCACTTGGTCAGGGGATTTCAACCGCTGTCGGGATGGCCTTTGCGGAGCGTTTTCTGGCGGCGACGTTCAACCGTTCCGGTCACGAAATTGTGAACCACTATACTTACGTACTGGCGAGCGATGGCGACTTGATGGAGGGTGTTAGTGCCGAAGCCTCCAGCCTTGCCGGACACTATAAACTGAATAAATTGATTGTGCTGTGGGATGATAACCTGATCGCCCTCAGTACGCCGACCAGCGCGGTGTTTACCGAAGATACGATAGCGCGGTATCAGGCATATGGCTGGCACACGATTCGCGTTGCTGATGGCAACGATCTGGATGCACTGACCAAAGCGCTCGAAGAAGCCCGCGCCCAAACCGATAAACCGACATTCATTGCGGTACGCACAGTAATCGGTTTCGGAAGCCCGAAGAAGCAAGGCACAAGCGCTGCACACGGTGAGCCGCTTGGCAAGGAAGAAGTTGCTGCAACAAAAGCCAATCTCGGCTGGCCTGTGGACTCAGAGTTTCTGATTCCCGGCGAAGTGCTGGAACATTTCCGCGCTGCCGTTGAAGAGGGACAGATTGCGGAGTCCGATTGGAATGCGCGCTTCGATGCCTATGCACAGGTGTTCCCCGATCTTGCCCAACAATGGGAAGAAGCACAGGCGGGTAAACTCCCGGATGGTTGGGATGCCGACCTCACCGGGTATCCGGCGGGTAGCGCGGCACTGGCGACCCGTGACGCAGGCGGCGCGGCGCTCAACGCGATTGCGAAGTATGTGCCAACCATGATCGGTGGCGATGCTGACCTTGCTGGCTCAACCAAAACTGTGATCAAGGATGCGGGGTTCTTCGCGCCGGAAAATTACGCCGGGCGCAACATGCGCTATGGCGTGCGTGAACACGCGATGGGCGCAATCACGAACGGTATGGCGGTACACGGCGGAATCATCAAGCCCTTTACCGCAACATTCTTCACCTTTGCCGACTATATGCGTCCAGCGCTTCGTCTGGCGGCGATCATGGCCGCTAAAAACGTGTTCGTTTTCACGCATGATTCGATTGGCGTGGGCGAGGACGGCCCGACGCACGAACCGATTGAACAACTTGCCGGGTTGCGCGCGATTCCACATTTTGTAGTGCTACGTCCCGCCGATGGTAACGAGACATTTGCCGCGTGGAAAACCGCGATGGAATTGGATAAACCTGTTGCCATCGTATTGACACGCCAGAAATTGCCGATTCTGCCGCCGGATGGAGTACGCGAAGGCGTAGCACGCGGCGGTTACGTTGTGGCAGGTGGTTCGGAAAAGCCACAGGTCATCCTTATGGCAACTGGATCGGAAGTCTCGATTTGTATGACTGCCTATGAGCAACTGACTAAAGAAGGCGTTAAAGCGCGCGTCGTCAGCCTGCCGAGTTTTGAATTGTTCCGCGCGCAGGATCAGGCGTACAAGGATAGCGTTCTGCCGCCGGATGTCACCGCCCGCGTCGCCATCGAAGCAGCATCGCCGTTTGGCTGGCATGAATGGGCAGGATCGCAGGGCAAAATCATTGCGCTGGATCGATTCGGCGCATCTGCTCCCTATGAAGCCATTTACAAGGCACTTGGTCTCACATCCGAAGCGGTGGTCGAAGCCGCGAAAAATCTTTTGAAGTAACGAGAGGAAACACCATGAAAATCGCAATCGCCTGTGACCACGCAGGATATGACCTGAAACTTGCTATCCTGCCATATCTGACCAAACTGGGGTACGAAGTGCATGACCTCGGCGCAGACAGTGCCGATATACCAACGGACTACCCGGATTACGCCAAAAAGGTCGCTGAAAAGATGTTGAGTGGCGAAGTCGAACGTGGTGTATTGGTATGTGGCAGCGGCGCGGGCGTGAGCATTGCCGCGAACAAGATCAAGGGCATTTACGCGGCGGTTTGTCATGATACCTATACCGCGCACCAGTGCGTCGAACACGATGGCGTGAATGTGATTTGTCTCGGTTCGCGCGTGATCGGGATCGAACTGGCGCGCGAAGTGATCAAGAGTTTCCTCGGTGCGAAGTTTACAGGCGAAGAGCGCCACGTTCGCCGCACCGGGAAGATCAAGGAAATCGAATCGCAGAATACACTGTAACCTGGCAACATAAACCCGGCGCTAAAGCACCGGGCTATGATCAATAAAACTACTCCGATCACGTTCGTCTCGCTTGATCTATCAGACCTGTACAAAAATAGATCAAGCGAACAATTATTAACAGCTAACATTTCATTGCTTTTAGCCCGGTGCTTTAGCGCCGGGGCAAGTTGGAATGCAACAAATAAGGAACGACGTATGACAGGTAATCCCCCTGTAGATGTACAACAGTTTGGTCAGTCGATTTGGTATGACAACATCAGCCGTGACATGATCAATTCCGGTGAATTGCAACGCCTTGTCGATGAATTTGGTGTGATGGGTATGACCAGTAACCCAACCATTTTTGAGAAAGCGATTGGCGCTGGATCGGCTTATGACGAGCAAATCAAAACCCTGATCGGCAAGCACATTTCGGAAATCTTTGATGCGCTGTCGATCCAGGATATTCAGCGCGCAGCGGATATTCTCCGCCCGATCTATGATCGGACAAATGCCGGAGACGGTTATGTCAGCCTCGAAGTCTCGCCGCTGCTGGCGAACGATACCGCGACAACTCTCAGCGAAGCCAAGCGCCTCTTTGCCGAGGTCAACCGCCCAAACCTCATGGTCAAAATTCCAGGCACGCCTGCCGGATTGCCCGCGATTGAGGAAGCCATCTTCGCGGGCGTGAATATCAACGTCACGCTGCTGTTTTCCGTCGAGAACTATATCGAAGTTGCGGAACGCTATATCTATGGTCTGGAACGCCGCCTTGAGGCTGGACTGCCTGTTGATAAAATCGCCAGCGTTGCCAGCTTCTTCCTGAGTCGCATCGACACGATTGTCGATAAGCAACTGGAAAATAATATCCGGGCGGCACAGGGGCGCGATCTGGATCGTGTCTCTGCGAATAGTGCGCTGCTTGGCAAGGCTGCGATTGCCAACGCAAAGGCCGCCTATCGCAAATTCAAGGAAATGTTCTACGGCGAACGTTTCGCCAAACTGAGAGCCGCCGGAGCGATGGTACAACGCCCGTTGTGGGCTTCGACGGGGACGAAGAACCCTGCCTATCCCGATACGCTGTATGTCGATTCGCTGATTGGCCCGGACACGGTGAACACTGTCCCGCCTGCAACCCTCACTGCGTTCAAGGATCACGGTACTGCCGCATCAACTCTTGACTACGGGCTGGATCAGGCCGTTGTCACCCTGGATAAACTCGCGGAAGTCGGGATCAATCTGGACATGATCACGAAGCAGTTGCAGGAAGACGGCGTGGAACTGTTTTCGGATTCATTCAATAAGTTGATCGCGGGCGTGCGCGGCAAGGTACGCCTGCTCCGCAGCGGTGTGCTGGAACGCCAGACGCTGGTGCTTGGTCAATATGAGAATGCTGTCAACGACGCGATCAAAAAACTGGATGCCGACAAAGCACCGAAGCGCATTTGGGAGAAAGACGCGCACTGGTGGAAAAGCGACCCGGAAGCTGTTGCCAGCATCACTAATCGTCTCGGCTGGCTGACAATTGCCAGCGATGGTCGACTTGATGTTGCTCGCCTGAAAGCCTTGCAGGAAGAGTCAAAGGCAAAAGGCTGGAAGCACGTCGTCCTGCTTGGTATGGGTGGCAGCAGCCTCGCGCCGGAAGTCCTCGCGCGTATCTTTGGCGATCAGGAAGGCTATCCTGAACTGCTCGTCCTCGATAGCACCGATCCTGAAGCCGTGTTGCACATCAAGGATCATTGCGATCTGAGCAAAACCATTTTCATTGTTGCGTCGAAGTCCGGCACAACAATTGAAACGCTCTCGATGCAACGCTACTTCTATCCGATGTACAAGGAAGCCGAAGCGGGCGAACACTTCATCGCCATCACCGATCCTGGCTCAAAGCTGGAAGGCTGGGCGAAAGACCTCAAGTTCGCACATACCTTCCTGAATCCGGCAGACATCGGGGGGCGCTATTCCGCTCTCAGCTACTTTGGGCTTGTTCCGGCAGCGTTGATCGGGCTGGACGTGGAAAAACTGCTGGTGGCAGCAGTAGAAATGCAAAAAGCATCCGAACCACTGGTGCAGGCATCCAGCAATCCCGGCGCGATCC
>CAYSOC010000136.1:0-18451 GCA_964432445.1 uncultured Anaerolineaceae bacterium | reverse complement strand
CGTACATCCTTCCATTTCTGCAATGCTTAACTCATCCTGAACGAAATCCGATTCTGCTGCTGTTGGCGTGGCAACATAAATCAAAGCGCGCGATTTGTGTAACGCCTCACGGATTGCTTTCTCCCAATTACGTGTACTTGGTTTAAGTTTCTGATGATCTACCCATATTGGAATACCTACTTGTTCCAAATCTTTTGCAAGCCGTGTGACAAATTTTGAATCATCGCTGGAATGGGAAATAAAAATATGTGAAGTATCTAAAATATCAACCATCTTGTGATTGTCTTTTGATAAAGGTGAGAAAAGTTTATCATAAAAAACATCTGGTACGAATTTGTCAAACATAGATAGCTGCTATTATATGATGTTAATAGTTATTATGTAATATGAAATGAAAATTAATTAACTTATTAGATTGAATAGACGAAGGGTTGCCGATACAGTGTAATTGCTGATGTGACCCATTCACGACCTGTGTGGCTGAACGCAAAAGTGTAGGGAAAACGGCTGGATCATTTCGGGGCAGAATGCAAAAAAACGATTTGTTTGTCATAATCCGAGATCATCAAAGAAGGGATTTCGTTTCCGAATGCAAGTAACTATGGATTATAAAATCCCGGTAGATCGGCACTCGTTTGAGATGCACGGCAGTGCGCCTGCCTGTCTGCTCCTGCACGGTTTCACGGGCGATCCGCGTGAAATGCGCGTCCTTGCCGATGGGATTCATCACAAATTTGGCTATTATATCTATGCGCCGCTCCTGCCGGGACATGGTGGCCCGCCCCATCTGCTCCATAATGTTTATGCCGAGGATTTCCTGGAGGCGGCACGGAAAGCCCTTGCGCATGTCCGCAGACAGAACAGCCAGATCATTGTTGTAGCCTATTCGATGGGTGCAGCGATTGCAGCGCAACTCCTCGCGGAAGAACCCGTTGCCGCGTTTGTCATGATTGCGCCGATGGTTTCGATTCGGAATCCGCTGCTGCCACTGTCACCACTGGCTGGACGATTCCTGCCCTGGTTCTATCCATTGAAGCTGATGAGTATCGATCTGTTAGGGATACGCGAGGAGATTCTGGCCTTCGATCCGACGCTCAATCTGGATGACCCCGAAACGCTGAGAATGCTCAGGAACGAAATTCGCTTTCCCGTCCCGATTACGGACGAACTCCGCAAGATGCAAAACCGGGCGAGAAATGCTGCACCAAATCTGACCATGCCGACGCTGATTGTACAGGGGGGCGCAGACCTGACGCTGAACCCTTCCGGGGCGCGTAAACTATATGAACAAATCCCGGCGAAGGATAAACAATTCAGGATGATCCCGCGCGTGGATCATGATATTGTCAAAGCGCGGAATCCGGGAAACCCGGAAATGGTGAATACCGTTCTGGAATGGATCGAACAGCGATTCGAGCGCTAGCCTGTTCAAACAGTGGCGGGCTGACTATCTTTTACCTCACCAGCAGCGATTAGTTCCGCAGGTAACGGGGAATCGGTCAGCCATGCCCGCACCATCGCGGTGAACAGTTCCGGCTTTTCGCCGCTCCAGCCATGACTCGCTTCCGGTGCGATCCTGGCTTCGGCGTGTGGCATGATCGCTGGCAGGTGGGTTAGCGCCTCGTGAACGGGGCGCATCTCATATTCCCCGGCGACGACAAGTGTAGGAACGGGCGAAACCCGCAATTCTTCGGGCGCGTGAAAATCAAGCGTTTCCCGTCCGATTTTTCGGAATGCCTGCGGGGACATTACACGCATTCCATCGGCGTAAGCATCGCGGGCATCGGCGGGCATTTTCAACATCCGCATATTCAGATCGATTACAAATCTGGTTTTGAGGAATAGCGACAAGACCCGAATCTGGAACATCATCGCCGCCTTGTTCGGAAATGGCGCGACGCTGATACCGCTCAACACGGCACGGTTGATTAACTGGCTATGATGTGCAATTAACCCCATCCCCAGATAACCACCAAGCGACAACCCGACGATGTGGGCGCGTCCATTCGTTGCGCGCGCGTCGATGATCGCTGCGACTCGTTCTACCGAATCCCGCCATGATCGCCATTCGGTCTGATCAATTTTGCCGTGTCCCGGCAAATCCAGTACCAGACAATGATAGTCCTGCATCGCCTCGACCTGCGGCGTCCACATCCAGCCGCCTGTTCCGGCCCCGTGTAGAAAAACGACAGTTGGCGCTCCGAGTGTTCCAGATTCCTGAACGTACATTATAAAATCTCCTTATCGGGTTTGTCCGGGACGACAATTCCAGTAAATAGAAAGCGTTTTTGTTCCGGCTGATTCGGGTCGGCCTGGGTATAGGGTTGCAATAACGCTTGCACCTGCGCGAGAAGTCCGCGAAATTGTTCTTCGGTGACATAGAGTGGCGTCTTGCTATAGAGGACTAAATCCGGTTGAGCGCTCGGCTGTTGCAGGTAATCGCGCGCATCCTGCATCACAGAGGAGAGAAACACGACGATATAACGCAGTTGATCCTCCGCGCTCAGTGCGGCGATTTCCTGTTCTGTCAGGCGTGTTGCCCCTTGTGTGATCGCGTAGGTGCGTTCGAGCGTCCCGCGTATCTGGGTTTCCGAAACAATAGTCAGGATATTTTCTTCCAGTAAAGCGCTGATGTGCCGATAGAGCGATGCCTGCGGCACATCTGGCAGCAGGCTGGCGATCTGTGCAGGTGTCAGGCTGCGCCCCGCCAGCGTGCCGATAATGCGGATGCGAACAGGATGCAGGATGAGATCGATTTTTGACTGGCTCATTGTTTATTCCTGAAAATGATTATATTCTCAATCTTAAGAATGTCAACCACAAAACAAATTACATCGTAAAAATCGGGGCAATTTTAAAAGAGAGGTAAAATGAATGGCTCAGGATGCCTGACGAATCAGGTGTCTTCCCGGCTTCTGGCAAACGTTAGCAAGGTCTTACATTTGTGGAATCGCATTTATTTTTGTTTGGTCTCCCGCGTGTTGAGGTCGATGGTGTACAGATTAACGTTGAACGACGCAAGGTTTTTGGGCTGGCTGGCTATCTCGCGCTCAACATGCAGATGCACAGCCGCGAGGCACTTGCCGCGTTGTTCTGGCCGGAACTCGACCAAACGCGATCTCTGGCGGCGTTGCGACGGGTATTGATCGACCTCAAAGGATTAGTCCCGCCCGAATCACTGACGGTTACACGCCTGAGCATCGGGCTTCACCCCGCCGACAATCTGCGGATCGATGTCAGGGTATTTGAAGACCTTATCCGCCATACCCGTGAACAAACCCCTACAGAAACAATCTCTTCGCTGGCCAACGCCGTGAACCTCTATACTGCCGATTTTATGAATGGCTTTACACTGGATGCCAGTGCCGGATTCGATACATGGCAACTGACAGTACAGGAATCGCTCCGGCTGAAATTTGCACAGGCGCTGCGGCAACTGGTTGAGACTTACAGTTCACAGGCCGACTATAAACAAGCCATTCCCTATGCTATACGCGATCTGGCGCTCGATCCGCTGGATGAAGTGCGACAGCGATCTCTAATGTTGCTCTACGCACAGGATGGGCAAATCTCTGCCGCATTGCGCCAGTATCAGGATTGTGTGCGCCTGCTGGAGGATGAACTGGGTGTCGAACCGATGCCCGAAACTACCGATCTATATGAGCAAATTCGCAATAAAACGATAGCGGCTACACCGGCTGCAATCAGCATTACGAGCATTTTACCGCCTCCGCCTGCGTTGCTTGTCGGGCGCGACAGGGTACGCGACGATCTTCATCAAAAACTCCAGCGGGAGCATCCGATTATTGCCATTCAAGGTTGGCCGGGGGTAGGCAAAAGCACAATCGCGGCGTTGCTGGCGCACGATCCGGCTATACGGATGCTTTACCCGGATGGCACATTATGGGTTTCTCTGGGCGAAAATCCCAATCTCGTAGCGGAACTATCCAAATGGGCTAATGCACTGGGAATTCCCTTGCGCGGTTACACCCTCGACGCTGCGGAGCTTTCCAGCCGGATTGCAGCCGGATTGCGCGATAAAAAAGTTCTGCTCATCGTGGATGATGTCTGGCAAATTGAACATGCCCAGGCTTTCAGGGTTCAGGGGCAGCATTCGGCATTTGTCTGCACAACGCGATTCAATGATATTGCGCGTGAACTCACGCCGACCCCTGATCATATCTACAAACTGGGTGTGCTTGACGCATCGGCAGGGACGGCACTGCTCAAGATGCTTGCGCCACAGGTAGCCGCACGCTATCCACAGCATACGGTGGAATTGGTTAACGATCTCGAAGGGTTGCCGCTCGCACTCCAGGTCGCAGGATGTTTGTTGCACACAGAGTATGAATTAGGATGGGGCATTGTTGATTTGCTCAATGATATTCGACAGGGCGAAACTCTGATGAATGCCAAAGTTCCGGCAGGGATGATCGGTCTGGAACAGGAAACCCGTCCGACAGTTGCCAAATTGATCCAGAAGAGTACAGACCGTCTCGATGAATCTACACGATTGCGCTTCGCCTGGCTTGGGCTATTTGCACCCAAACCCGCAACATTCGACCTGGGCGCAATGGCGGCGGTATGGGATGTTTCTGATCCGCGCCCTGTGATTCGCACACTGGTCAATCGTGGTCTGCTGGAGCCTCTTGCCAAAGGGCGTTTCCAGGTTCATGCCTTGCTGGTCATCCACGCTCGTACCATTTTTGCGCTCAACAAGTCATAAAGGTTGCACCTTCCCGTACCCATCATCGTCTAAAAGAATTGAATCAATCTGATAAAAATCCTGAAACTTTTTCGGGTGCAACGTTGCCGCAACGTTCGCGCAACGGGGCTATTCTATCCTTTTGCATATCCGTTGAGGGTGTTCAAAAGGAGTTTTCACGATGCGATATATCAAGGTTTTGTTCGTCACTGTGCTTGCGGCTGTCACATTGGGATTGTCAGCGAATACCGCTTCCGTTAGAGCGCAGGGGCAGTTGCCCGCCTGTGCCGATAAAACAACATTCGGCACTATCCTTGCTGCCATGTCTCAAGGCCCCTTTGTGGATGCCTATAGCAAAATCGCTTCAGCCGCCACGCCAGACGACTTCGCCAATCTGATCGACCTGGGCATTCAGACCCGGCATGTCATCATGGATTTGCCAATCAATCCGTCCGATCAGGGTTGTTTCTATCTTCAGCTATCCGCATTGTCCCTTGTGAATGATGAGATCGATGTGGCGACTTATCTGGGTTTCGTCAAGGCCGGACTCAAAAATGCAGATGCGTATCAGAAGGGATTGACCGATGCGCAGACGCGCCTGAAAAAGGATGCCGCAACGTTCCAGGCATTGGCACAGGTCAGCGCCGGAACGCCAGTCCCCACTCCCTGAAGTTGTAGGCACTTACAACAAAATATGTAACTAAAATGGGCGGATTGAGAATAATCCGCCCATTTGATGATCCCGTCAGCACCATTTGCCGATACCAGTTCAGTCACAGTTGGCGAGGATGTCAGCAACAACCTCCTCCAGAGTCTGCTTAAGTGGCGCTACAGGCTGGAGATTGGGATATAACGTTGCGATTTCGTGGCGCACCTGCCCGATAAAATAGAGACATTCATGCTCCGGCTCCGGGCGTGTACCTATGTAATCAAGCAGTTGCATACTGCGCACTGGTTCATTTCGCAAAAGATACCATTTCGCAACTACCGTTAACAGCACCATCAGAACGCTTAATATCTGGCGCTCTGCGGCCTGGCTTATCAGGGCGCAAAACTGGTGACAGGATTCATCCAGATTCTCAACGGTCATCTGGATATGAAATAGAAATGCCGAAAACAAAAGCCTTCCGACCACTTTATTCAGAGTCTGGCAGACCATGACACTTTCTTCGAGGTAACTCTCGGCTGCTTCGATCTGCCCTAGTCTAAGGCTGACATAACCAGTGTTGCCAAGCAGAAATCCCAGCGAATCGTTATGATGAATATATCGGGCAATCTGGATTCCTTCCTCCAATGCCGCCAGCGCTTCTGCATATCGTCCTAATCCAATATAGTCGTCCCCAAGATTGCCTAAAAGATAACAAACCCGAAACAGGTCTCTCTGCTCTCTGAATAGAGTGAGTGCTTCCTGTTGCAAAGGGATGGCGATCTCGTGTTTACCTTCACTTGAATAGGTATTCGCCAGAGTTGCAATTGATATTCCATATACATCCGACCTGTCACCGATTTCCTTCAATAAGGCAATAGCCTTTTCCAGCTTCTGTCGTGCCTGAACGGGGCGACTCAGAACTGTGTCGATGCTGCCAAAAAGAAACCACGCCCTGGCTTCATTGCGCCTGTCTGCGTTTTGCTGCGACGACGCCAGCAGTTCCTCTAAACAGTCGATGCTGTCATCATAGCGGTCTGTATCGCGGTAGGCCAATGCCAATTGGTATAAACACTGACGTACCACTTCTTCATCCTGAAATTGCCGTGCCGCTTCGAGGGCAGTCTTTGTACACGCCATGAGTTCGTCACTTGTCAGGCGGAGCATCAGCAATCGCGTGTTGACCTTCAGAAGGCTCATAGCGATGTGGGCAAGTTCCGAATCCTCGGCAGACAGCGTATTCAACCACTGGATGGCTTGCCGTATCTGATCCAGGTCTTCATCCAGCAGCGCAACGGCGTCTATAAACGAGGTGTCATCTTTGGTATCGAGTTTATCAGCCAGCGCGTTTAGCCGATTCACATAATATTTAGCGAAGCGCTGATGAATTGAATAGGGTGCTTCGGCAACTAGCATATCACTATAACCTGTAAATAATTTCTGTTCTACGATAGTGAACCAAGGGCGGGCAGCGATAGTTAATCGCTGAAAACCAGCAAAAAGGGGGCGTTCGCGGCTGGAACGGAGGGAAAAGATAAACGGACGTAAACGCCATCTGATTGTCGATACGCTGGGCATGGTGCATTTGATGCTTCCTGGACTCGCTCCAAACCGATGTCTGCCACTTTCAGACAGTTTCTAAATGAAACGATTTAGGCCGCAGTTGAACTAATTTGTTTGAATTACTGATTTCAAAAAGAGGCATTCTGATACCTTAATTAACGTGGAAGCACAGGGTTAAAGTGTGAAAGTATAACGCAACATTGTCTTTACTGAATTTCCTATTCACGTGTTTGTAGGCTAAGGGCAGACTGAAATGTCTGCCCGTTTTTTATATCTAGCCCAGGTTCAATTTGTTACGGTAGCGGGTATAGACTGCGTAATCGACCTGTGTACGGCGCGCGATATAGTGGCGGGTGCGCGGCGCACAATCGCGGCGTTCCTCGATCTTGTCGGTCACAACCAGATCAAACGTATCGGAGCCTGCGCCGCTACCATAGCTCACGCACAGGATGCGATCTCCGGCCTTTGCCTCATCCAGAACAGCCGTCAGACCGAGCAGACACGACCCCGCGTACACGTTACCGATTTCGTTTGCCAGCAATCCGGTTTTGATTTGCGCGTCGTTGAATCCAAGCGTTTTGGCAGCACGCTCCGGGAATTTGACATTGGGCTGATGCAGCACAGCATAAGTGTAATCGCTGGCTTTCGTACCCATCAGTTGCATGAGCGTATCGGCGCTGCTCTGAACATGGTGGAAGTAGGCAGGTTCGCCCGTGAAGCGATCCCCGTGCATCGGATATTTTTCCTCGGCGCGTCGCCAGAAATCAGGCGTATCGGTCACGAAGCTATATGATCCCTGAAAAACCGCAAGCGCTTGATCGGCTGGCCCAACAATATAGCCCGCGCCACCCGCCGCCGCTGTATATTCCAGCGCGTCACCGGGACGCCCCTGCGCCGTATCCATGCCGATGCTCATGGCATAGCCCGCCATACCGGAGCCGACAAAACCAATCGACGCCTGTAGCGCTTCCGACCCGGCTTTACAGGCAAATTCCCAGTCGGCGGCCTGCGTGCTGGGGATTGCGCCAATCGCTTCCGCAACGATGGTGCTGGTCGGCTTGACCGCATAAGGATGGCTTTCCGAGCCGACCCATACGGCACGTAGCTCACGCGGGTCAATCTGCGCACGGGCGAGGGCATTTCGTGCCGCTTCGATGGACATGGTGATTACGTCTTCATCCAGCCCGGCGACGGCCTTTTCCTTAATCGGTGAACCGCCAAGCCCGTTCGTCCAGACACGCGCCACCTCCGAACCCGGCAGGCGGTAACGTGGTACATATGCGCCATACCCAACGATGCCAACCGAACGGTCTGGGCGAAGGATGCTTTTGATAGCTGCGAAATCAGTCATAGTGTCAGATTACTCTTTCTCTGGTGGTAGTTTATCATCTGTATGATCTCCCTGATCGGAGGGAATGATAGTCTTCAGCAGTGCGATCAAATCCGGGAGTTCATTTTGTACAACTTTCAATATCCAACAAATAAATTGGATCACGCTCACTATTCATAGATGACCTGCGCTGTCTCCAGAATTGCACGGCGACGAATGTAATTTTCGCTTTGTTCAATACTTCTGCGATCAACCAGATCGACTTTGCAGCCTGTCAATGCAGCAATTTCGTCTTCAATAGCGAACAATACGCGGTAAGTTTTAGGTGCGGCTTCCGGCGCATAGGTGACCAGAAAATCTATATCACTTTGTTCCGGATCGAAATCATCGCGCAGGATCGAACCGAACAATTCCAGGCGGATGATGTTCCAGCACTTGCAGAAGGCAACAATCTCATCCATCGGTAGCGGGATAGCTGTTTTCGGAAGATGAATCGTTTCGCTCATGATCATCGTTCTCATTTCTCGCCGCGCTTGCGATATAACCCCATCGAGACCTTGCCCGTTTGTCCGTTGACGAGCGCCAACCGTACATCTCCATCGCGTTCCGTGAGGGTCGCCGTCCAGACAGGAAGGAGAAGCAGTTGCAGCGTCATATTCTGGACATGCCCACTGGTACGGATGATCTCCCGATGTTCCTGCCCCATCTCATCCTGATAGACACGCTCTTCATGTGGGCGATAACGCGCCCGCACCCGATCCATTGCGCGTCCGCGTGCCTCATACGAAGCCTTGTCAAAGTCGATGGTATAGAGTTGGGCAGGATATTTCGCCAGATAGTTCGGCTGATAGGGTACGGCCCGCGAAATATCATAGTTTACCATCAGGTCAACCAAACGCGGCGGCATGGATTTCAACGCACAGATCACCGTGTCTGGCATCATTTCGAGCCATTGTTCAGGAAGTGAATCCTGAAAGACATTACCTTCATTGATGCGTGTGCGTGTGATCGATACATCTATATCAAATGCCCAGAACGGCAGATATGCACCTTCTACCGCACTGATCGATGCCACCTTATTGCCAGAGAAAATGAATTCATTGATGCGTTCTTTCATCCCTTTGAGGTGTTTGTCAATCAGATCGCGTGCTTCTTCCGCAGTAATCGAGAAGGGCAAAATCCCGTGTGGTTGCTCGAATGAATTTACCACGTCGTGGATAATGACATTTTGCGAATCGCAGAAGCGACACCGTGCCGAAAGTTTTTCCGCTGTCAGCGTATGCTCTGCGCCGCACTGCCGACACTCAAATACCCGTTTGCCGATGTTCCATGTAATCGGCTTGGCACGGCGCTCGATCAGCGCCATCGTGAGCGAATCCTCAGCGACGACACCTTTGGGCTTCGCAGCACTGTAGCCGCACGAAGAGCAATAGACCCGCCCCATTTGCTCATTCAACGTGAGATGACCGCCGCATTGCGGGCAGACCAACGCCTTGATCTTCGCCGCGACTTCATCTGCGCTTTGTTGTGCTGGCGCTGTATTCTCGTTGACGGTGCGCGCTGCTTCTTCGGCAGTCAGACGCCCGTTCAAGACCATCATCATCCGCATCGCTTCCAGATGATTCGGCGCGTGTGCCAACACATTACCGAGATAATCCCGTTTTGTTTTTTCATCTGTGACCGTTTTGGCGATCCACAGATGGGCGTCTACAAAATCATGCTGAAAGTCGATAGCACGGCGAAAATGCCGTATCGCTTCCTGTGGATTGCCACGATAGAGATTATCCAGCCCGGTATCAAATGCTGCACGCGCAGCAGCAGAGACTTCCCCGCGATGCGTAATCTGAACGGCAGGGCGCTGGTTGGTCGATTTGACCTCCTCCATCTTTTGATCAATGCGGGAAATCTCATCGGGACGCACATAGCCGCAACCGGGACAGGAAACAACGCTCGTTGTAAAGTTCATCAACATCCGCTTGCCACACTGCGGACAGGTCATGTTCATCAGTGAATCTCCCTAGAAACCTAATTGTCTCCAGACACCCAGCACCGCGCCCGCGACAAGGCCGCCAATCACTCCGAGAAACACCATTGCCACGCCGCGCCCCAAATCGGCCTTGTGTCCAAGCGCCGCAAAGTACGACTGCCAGAGGAAGTTACCCATCACGGCAATGATTGCTACCGGGAAATTGATGCGTACCGCAACTGTTCCGTCCCCAAGTGGCGCAAAGATGAAGACTGGAATGAAAAGCAGTACCAGCGTGATCGCCAGCCATGTTACCCACTGTACCATCAACATGATACTGATGAAACGTGTCAGTGTGCCTTGTCCCGTCATGGAACGTCCCGCAAAATACATGGTGAATGTCGCAACATATACAGTCACAAGGAACAATCCACCTGTTGGCAGGAAGCGTCTGAACCGTGCCTCTGTGACCAAATCAATCAGCGCTCGACCACCGAATCCATTCAAGCGCCCATTGACAATAATTACCAGAACATTCAGCGTAGCCACCAGCAGCAGAGACGCAATCCCCATGACAAACAACTGCTGAAGTACAGGCGGTAGACCTGCACGGACCGAAGTTTCTTCCGCCTTGCCCATATTTTCGACGCGGTAGATCACTGCGGCGAGTGCTTCATCCCGTTCCTGACCGGTGAGTTGTACGGCAAGATCAAGCACACCGGGTTGCTGCGCGATCTCGCCGTCCAGTTTCAAAGCTGCGTGCAATTCTTCAATCGCGCGTGCCGGGTCACCTGTTTTGGCAAAACTTTCGGCAAGTTGCAAACGAGATTGTGCCTCACGTTTGTTCGCAATAGCGATTTTTTCCTGCGCCGAAAGTGGAACACCTTCCGGAGGGGCTTCTTTTTCGACGCGACCCCACTGCATCTTTTCGATGCTCATGATCGCACGCAGGGCAAGTTCACGTAAAGCCATATCGGGATCGCTCCCGGAGATTTCCCGCAACGCGGGAATATTTGCCGTTTCGCCAGATTTCCCCAGTGTGATAATTGCCTGCCGCCGAATTGCCGGATCAGGTGAATCAATATTCATTATTTGACCGATTCTGCCCGCAGTTCTGCGACAATTTCGTTGGCGCGTTCCTGCCGGATGTTATTCTCTTCGATCATACGCTCAACAATGAGGATAACCTGTTCCGGTTTCGCACCCGCTGTCATCGCCAGTTGACGTGCCGCCTGTCGCATGTGTCCGCGCTGGATGCCTTCGGTTGCCAGCGCGCGGATCGCGGCGAGATTCTGTGCCAGTCCTACCGCTGCGATGATTTCCGAAAGACGGCGTGCATCAGGGTTACCCAGAATCTTCATGGCAACTCTGGCGGTTGGGTGTACTTTTGTCGCGCCGCCAACCGTTCCGACTGCCAGCGGTACATCAAGTTTGCCATTCAGATCGCCATCCGGCGTCGCGCGCCACTGGGTCATGCTGGTATAGTGTCCGTTCAACCCGGCGAAAGCGTGCGCTCCGGCTTCGAGTGCGCGCCAATCGTTCCCGGTGGCGATGCACACCGCGTCGATGCCATTCATCACGCCCTTGTTATGGGTTGCTGCACGATAAGGATCATTCTCTGCAAAGACACTCGCTTCAACAATGGCCTGTACCACTTCCTTTCCGCCGATGGTTTGCGCCGGGATGGTGACTTCGGCACGCGCTCGCCGCCGATCCGTCAGATTGCTGAGGATGCGCAGATTGACTCTGCCGCGTGTGATTTCTGCAACACGTGGCGCAAGTTTTTCGCAAACCGTATTTACTGCGTTCGCGCCCATTGCGTCGCGCGTATCCATGAGCAGGTGCAGGATCAGCATCGGGCCGGCATCTGTTTCCGGCATCGGGCGCAGTTCGATCTCGCGCACACCTCCGCCGCGCTTGACGATACTTGAATTCGGGTCATTCGCCAGCGCGATCAGTTCGGCTTTGGCGTCCCAGATGCGCCCCGCTGCGGAATAGACATTATCAATTCCCAACACCTGTATTTGACCGATCATGATCGGCTCATCGCTAATCGTGTAGAATCCACCACCATCACGCGCAAGTTTGGCGGCAAAGCTGCACGCCGCAACGACGCTTGGTTCCTCGATCACCATTGGAATCAGGTAATCCAGCCCGTTGATTGTAAAGTTCGTAGCAATTCCGAAGGGAAGCCCATAGATACCAACGACGTTTTCGATCATTTGCTCGGCCTGCGGTGTACTCAGGCCGCCCATGCCGATGAGGGCTGCCTGTTCGGTGGAATCCAGCCCTGCCCATGCCGCCACGAACGCCAGGCGCTGCGGCAGGGGTTGTTGATGAAAACCGCTAATCCGTGAGGATTTGCGTTTCGGAAGATTGGGGCGATCCGTTAAAATGGTCATTGGCATGTATCCTGACTCTAATTTTGAAGGCTGAGACGTTTTTAGACCAGATGCAATACCTCCTGGAGGCTGTCGAATCGCTCTCAAAAACTCTCACCCGGTGAAAAACAGTGATGAATGATTTACTGCGCTACCGCCTGACCCGCCTGTTTTTTCGTAAATGGGCGGGGTTAATTGTGATTGGCCTGTTGGTTGGCCTTGTGGCAGGGCTTGCTCTCTATTTTAGCAGCACTGCACCAACACGTCCCGTTTTGGAAACCGAACGTGCCGAAATCGTCCGGCAATCGCATACTCTGATAGACGCTCTGAAGGGGGAACAAGTTTCGCCGGATCAAAAAATTGATCTTCTGACGGAATATGTTCGGTTGAATGAACGCCGTCTCGGAATCGAGCAGGAAATCGACCTGCTGGATACGGAACGTCCGCTGTTCATCCTGCTGGCTATCATCCTGACGATACTTGGTGGCCTGCTGGCGATTTATGCTGCCTACTATCTGGAATATCGGGATGTCACCTTTCGCAGCACCCGCCAGATTGAACAGGCGTTGGAACTTAATGTCCTCGGCATTACCCCGCCCATTCGCGGCGATCCCCCCGGCGAAAAATTGATCCGGCAAGCTGCGACGTTTGCCGAACCTTATAACGCGCTGGCGCAACGGTTGATCGATATGGAAAGTGGAAAACTCTGCATTATGCTCACCAGTGGCGATATAGATGAAGGCAAAAGCCTGATGGTGTCGAATCTGGCGCTGGCCTTTGCCGGAATGGGGCGATCCACGCTGGTGATTGATGCAGATTTACGGACACCGACCCAGCATAAATTGTTCAAACTGAGCAATCGGGAAGGTCTGGCAAATCTCGTCTATGCGTGGTCACCAACCGCACCGGAAATGATGCCATCGCTTGTAGAGGCTTATGGTAAACCTGTCGAGGAACAGTTGGCGGTACTGACGACTGGCCCACTTCCAGCAAATTCGCACGACCTGATCGGGCTGGCGAAGTTCCCGGAGGCGCTACATAACCTGCGTCGTGCCTTCGATGTGATCCTGATCGATACGCCTGCGATCCTGCCAACGCCGGACGCCTTGCCGCTCTTGCGCGAAGTGGATGGTGTACTATTCATCATTGATTCACGAAGGACACGTCGGCGTCAGGCTGAGTCTGCCTTGCGTCTGATTCGGCAATCTGGTGGACGTATCTTCGGTGCGGTGTTGAATCGCGCAAAAGCATAATAAGGAATTTCTACCCATGACGGGTTTTTTGATTACGTTTGAAGGGCCAGATGGCGGTGGTAAATCTACCCAGATCAACGCCACTGCCGCATATCTGCGGAGTCTGGGGCGTGAAGTCGTCACCGGGCGCGAACCCGGCGGCACAGCAATTGGGGATCAGATTCGGACTATCCTGCATGAATTGAAAAATGAAGGGATGGATTTTCGGGCAGAGTTTTTGTTATATGCAGCCTCGCGCGCCCAAAATGTTCACGAGTTTGTACGTCCAGCCATGGAACGTGGGCAGGTTGTATTGCTGGATCGATTCATTGATTCGACCTTTGCCTATCAGGGGTATGGGCGTGGTCTTGATCTGCCGGTTTTGAAGCAAATCACCCGGTTTGCGACAGAGGGACTTGTTCCCGATCTCACAATTTATCTGGATATAGCGCCAGAGCAGGGCATCAAACGCCGCCAGCAAAACGCGGGCGTCGAATGGACACGCATGGACGCGCAAGCATTGGATTTCCACGAACGGGTACGGGCAGGTTATCAGGAATTGATCGCAGAAAACCCGCAACGCTGGCTGGTGGTCGATGGCAGCGGGAGTATAGAATCGGTGCAATTGGCGATCCGGGAAGGGCTGCGCGCACGCTTGAAGGTCTGACGCAAAATAAAACCGGGCAGTATGGAATACTACCCGGTTCAATTTAACTATTTACTGGAAACTACTTGGCTACTGTGGCAGCGGCAGTAGCGGCTGTTGTTGGGGCAGTGGTGGGTGCAGTCGTCGGTGCTGTGGTAGGCGCAACTGTTGCAGCCGTTGTTGCGGCGGCGGTTGCTACCTGTGACGCGCCAGCCTTGAATGCCGCCGGAGCATCTTCACCGAAATACTTTTTGTAGATGGTGTTATATGTACCATCGGCAACAACGGCGCGCAAACCAGCATTGACCTTGTTCAGAACTTCGGCGCAATCCTTGCGGACAGCGATACCATAGTTCTCCGAGGTCAAATCCTTCGCAACGACAGCGAGACCGAGTTCCGGCTGTTCCGCGATGATGTTCAGCGCTACAGGCGTATCGATCACAACGGCTTCAACGTCCTTGTTAGCAAGGGCTTGCAGAGCCTGTGGAGCGAGTTCATAGCCGCTGATAGTGGCGTTCTTGACCTTTTCCTTCACCAGTTCTTCGCCCGTTGTACTCTTCTGGACGCCGACCTTCAAACCAGTGAGATCATCCAGCGTCTTGTACTTGCTGACATCGGCCTTGCGGACGGTGATCGATTGGCTGCTGATGAAGTACGGGTTGCTGAAGTCAACTGTCTTGGAGCGCTCTTCGGTGATTGTCGCGGCGCTGATCACGGCATCATAGTCGCCCTGAGCAAGCTTCGCAAAAATCGTCGAGAAGTTTTCGTTGGTGAAGGTGACATCCAGACCCTGGCTCTTGGCAATCGCTGTGAGCAGATCGACATCGAAGCCGACAATCTGCTTGCTGGCGTTGACATTCTCGAATGGTGGGTAGCTGGCATCGGACGCGACTTTGAGGACGTTGTTCGCGGCGCAAGCCTTCGGCGCGCTGGTGGCGGCTGTTGTGGCAGCGACGGTAGCAGCGGCGGTGGTAGGCACAACAGTGGCGGCAACGGTAGCGGCGGCAGTAGCAACTGTTGTTGGTGCTTTGGTCGGCTCAGTCGTGGGCGCGGTTGTGGCGGCGGCTGTCGCGGCAGTGGTTGGTGCAACCGTTGTTGCCGCTGTTGTTGCTACGGCAGTAGCGGCGGTAGTTGGCGCTTTGGTCGGTTCAGTCGTTGCGGCTGGCGTGGTTGCAACAGCGGTTGCTACCGAATCAGCAACTTTTGTCGCGGCAACAGTAGCGGCTGGTGTCGTTGCGGCAGCAGCAACTTTGGTTGGCTCGGTGGTTGGTGCTGTCGTTGCAGCGGTAGTAGCCGCAGAAGAGGCCGTTGTTGCCGCTGTCGTGGCGGCGGTAGTTGGCGCAACCGTCGTTGCCGGCACTGCGGTTGTTGCCGCAGCGGTGGCAGCACTGGTGGCAGCAGTCGTTGCGGCGGCGGTGGCGGCTGTTGTGGCAACCGTTGTCGCGGGCGCAGCGGTTGTGGCGGGTACTGCTGTCGTCGGGGCAACGGTGGGGGCTGTCGTATTCGTTGGACGCGCGGTTGGGGTTGGCGTTGGGCCTGCACAGGCTACCAGCGCAAACGCCAAAATTGGAATCGTCAGAAACTTGGCGAACCTTTTAGTCGTCATCGCGTTAGAGTTCTCCTCAAAAAGCGAACTGTGAAAATTGTAACAGTCACGCTAGATGATATATTCGGATTGTTTCAGTTGTCAATTGCAGTTTGTTGGGCAAATCGCATTATTTAACATTTTTTTAGCTTTTTTAAGAAAGTTTTGATCAGTAAAATTTCGGCAAATTGTACGCAATTTAAAATCACCCTGTACAAAACGCCGAATCCCTATTAGACTTTTGGAGTTATTTAAAGTGCTATAAAGTTCACAGAGGGTCAATGCTACTGACCATCACGACGACACATCAACCCGCCACCGATCTTGGTTATCTGCTGGCGAAACATCCTGATAAATTGCAAACATTCGATTGCACTTTCGGCAAAGCGCACGTTTTCTATCCCGAATCCAACGCTGAACGCTGTACTGCCGCTCTGCTCCTGGAGATTGACCCGGTGGGACTGGTGCGCGATCACAAGGATAGCTTTGCATTGGGGCAATATGTCAATGACCGCCCCTATGCGGCGTCCTCATTCCTGAGCGTAGCCATAGCGCAGGTATATAGTACGGCACTCTCCGGCAGAAGCCGTGAACGCGCCGAACTCGCACAAACGGAAATCCCGTTACAGGCAACGATTGCAGCCTTGCCCTGCAAGGGTGGCGAAGCGTTATTGCGCCGCCTTTTTGAGCCGCTGGGCTACCAGATGAATGTTACACAGCACGAACTTGATCCGCAGTTCCCGGAATGGGGTCAGAGCCGCTATTTTACGGTGACGCTGGAAGCAACCTGCCGCCTGCGCGATTTGCTGAATCATCTCTATGTGCTGATTCCGGTGCTGGATGATGAAAAGCATTATTGGATTGGGGATGATGAAGTCGCCAAACTGATCAAGCACGGCGAAGGCTGGCTGAGTACACACCCGGAACGCGCCGTTATTGCGCGCCGCTATTTGAAATACAGGCGTGGCTTGATTCAACAGGCATTCGAGCAGCTTACGGAAACCGAGGAAGAAGAACCGGAGAACGAAACCACCGAGCAAAAGGTTGAAAAGCCGCTGAGTTTGAATACACAGCGTATCGGTTCGGTGGTTGCAGCACTTAAAGGAAGTGGCGCAACACGCATCCTCGATTTGGGAAGTGGCGAAGGGCAACTTATCCGCGAATTGATCAAGGACAGCGCATTCACTGAAATTGTCGGTGTGGATGTTTCACACCGAATGCTGGAAATTGCCAGCGAACGCCTGAAACTGGATCGGATGCCCGAAGTACAACGTAAGCGGATCAATCTGTTGCACGGTTCGCTGATGTATCAGGATGCGCGGTTGAACGGCTTCGATGCGGCGGCGATTGTAGAAGTGATTGAACATCTTGACCCGCCGAGACTGGCGGCATTCGAGCGTGCCGTATTTGAGTTTGCGCGCCCGCGCACGGTCATTATCACGACGCCGAACAGTGAATATAACGTCCGCTTTGAGACATTGCCCGCCGGGAAGTTTCGCCATCCCGATCACCGGTTCGAGTGGACACGGGTGCAGTTTCAGGAATGGGCGAATGGAGTTGCCGCGCGGTTTGGCTACAGTGCGCGCTTTCTGACGATTGGGACGGTAGACGAAGAAGTTGGCTCACCGACGCAAATGGGAATTTTTACACATGACAACGCTGGATGAAAACAATTTCCGTGAACAACTGGCCTTCCCGATTGGCACGCACATTCTGACACGGCGGGATATTCGGGATACCGAAACAAACATCTGGCTGCCACTTGGTGCAGTCGGGATGATCATCGAATCGCCAGAGGATGCTGCTCTGCCCTATCGTGTACAGTTTCCCGGCGGCGCAGTGGTCATGCTCAAACGTAAGGATTTTTCCATTCGTAAGCATGTGCGCCGCGAGAACCTGCAAGGCGATGCACCGGAATCCGATGAACTCTATAAATATGTGATTTATCGTTGCGTCGTGGGTTCACAAGCGTATGGCTTGGCTGATGAAGATTCGGATGTGGATCGGCGTGGGTTCTATCTTGCGCCTGCCCATCTGGAATGGTCGCTGGATGGTGCGCCGGAACAACTGGAAAATGACGCCACACAGGAAACCTATTGGGAATTGGAAAAATTTCTGATGATGGCGCTCAAGGCGAACCCGAACGTACTGGAATGTATGTATACGCCGCTGCGAGAGACGGTTTCGCCGCTTGCTGCGGAATTGCTGGAAATGCGCTCGTCTTTCCTTTCACGGTTGGTTTACCAGACCTATAACGGCTACGTCCTCTCGCAGTTCAAAAAGATCGAACAGGATTTACGGACAAAAGGCGAACCACGCTGGAAGCACGCGATGCACCTGATTCGCCTGCTATTATCGGGGATTGCCGCGCTCCGTGAGGGTGAAATCATCGTCAAG
>CAYSOC010000135.1:0-18505 GCA_964432445.1 uncultured Anaerolineaceae bacterium | reverse complement strand
GTCTCTTTTTTGAACTTTTGTTCAGTGTCAGGTTGCTAGTTCTGATTTGGGACATCTATCAGCGGAGGCTTATGAGAATTTCGCCTATTGAAGCGGCGATTACATTTCGAGCGCGAGTTTTTCTACTTCGCTGAAACACGCCTTAGGCCCATAAATCGTAAGTCCTGCACCTTTTGACCACATCGGCTTGCCATCAACCAGGCGTGGCATCATGCGCAGGATAACCCCTGCTTCGTGATAGCCATGTGCGCGCAACTTGTGATTGCGATCCAGAAAGTGGCAATAAATATCGTCAATGCTCAGGCCATCGGGCATAGTGATTGCCTTGCTGTCGTAATTGACAATGCCGAGATCACCCTCAGCCGCAAGCAAGCGACGATAGCCATAAATATCGTGTTCTGCGCCGAGGATTGTCAGGACACCATTGGCCGCGCTGGTGAGGTTCGTCATGCGCGGATTCATCTCTGCGACCTGATAACGCTGGCTGATCAGATGCCACATATGCTTGAATAGCGAAGGGGAGTTGCGCACCAGTGTGTATAACTTCTGTTCACGCTCACTCGTAACCATGAAATCCAGGTTGATCATGGCGTTGACCGTTCCGCGATCCTCACACATCGACAAAACGCGATCAAAAATCTGGACGGCGAACGCCTGAATCAGTTCCTCGTGCTGGTGACGGAACTCAATATCGTGCAGATCATCGGAGAACAGACCGAGCGTCTTTGTTCCGATGGCTGCGCCACTTTCGTCCTGTATCTGGCTATTCAGCGGCAAGACAAACAATTCGCCATTCCGAACCATACACGAAATGCCGGGGCTGGCATCCAGTTCCAGCAGGCGCGTCATCAGATATTGTGAGTTTGGCGTAATCACTTGTGCCATCAATTCATGAATAGTATGCGCCTCAAGTTGCTTGTCGCCGATCACTTCGTAACCGTGACCATCCAGTTTCTGACGTACAATCAATGTCCCGAAACCGCCATCGCTCAAAATCTTGCGCAGGACAACGCCGTTACGATAGCCTTCCATATTCAGGCCGAAAGAACGAGCTTCTTCGATTAATTCCGCCGTCTGGAGCATCACAATTTCAATCGGGGATTGGATGCGATCATCAATTAAATCTGTGCCAGTGAGAACATCGAAACGGGGAATCAGGGTGGGGAAGAACTCTTTCATAAACTCGTGGAACTGCTGTTTATCCTTGACCAGTTCAGCAATTTTGGAAGGAAGCCCGAAACGATGAAGTCTGGCGGGGAGATGCTGCGGAATACACTGTTCTACGAGGCCATCTACGGAATGTGAAGGGAAATAGGGTACAACACGGAGCGTCTGACCACCAATAATTTGCCCCAAATCGACCTGTTGCCCATCAAGATTAAATGTCCCTTTTGGTGAAACAACGTGGATAGTCTGGCGGGAAAGTTCGGCACGATAGCGCATATGGCGAAGCGTAGAAACCGCAGGCTGATCCCATGTCATAATCAGGCCGTGATGCGAGGCAACCTGTTCTGGGGCGCGTTGATCATATTTGTGTCCATAATCGGCACGTTGTTCCGGTTGGAGACTTTCCAGCAAATCCGAAACGTTGTGGTGTCCCACATCGAGCGCTGTATTAACGCCAGCCTGTTCATCGACACTAAATGCAATTGCTGCCATGATCTGTTTTACCCCGCAGGATGTCCTACTATAAAGTCTATAACGAGGTTGGCAGCGTGCGTTACAACAAATCGCCCAAATTTATTCGTTTGTTCATTGTGCGATTTATACAAATGGTATCTGGAAATCGCAGGGGCGTAGATGCTGGCAAGCCTGTGTCCGTTGGGTTGATACGGACACAGATGCTTTTTTAGAAACCACCCAGAATCGAAACCGGATTAACCGGATCGCCACCAATGCGCGTCTCGAAGTGCAGGTGTGGCCCGGTACTATTGCCCGTGCTACCCACCGCGCCAATTACCGCTGCACGATTGACAAATTGCCCGCACGATACGTTAATGCGGCTCAAGTGTCCGTAGAGTGTCCACAAGTCCGGCGTGTGTGCGATCACGATTGCGTTTCCATAACCCCATTCACTCCACCCGGCAAAAATGACTGTACCTGATCCGGCAGCCAGCACAGGCGACCCAGACGATTTTGCCAGGTCAATCCCGGTGTGATAGGAGGAGAAGCCGCGAATGACGGTATAACCATCCAATGGGCGACCTAATGAACCATCACCACCACCATTGGAAACGAATCCGCATGAACCCGCACCACCACCAAAGCTGACTTGTCCAGCGCTACGCCCGCTGCCGCCGGGTCGGGTTTGAATGGTCGGTTTCCAATAAATTACTACAGTCTTGGTCACGCCGCCGGGAATCATCACTTCCAGTTCGCGGGGAGGAATATACGTGTCTGGTGTCGCGGCTTGCAGCTTGTTGTATTCGCTGTCGATGATCGCGTAAGGCGACACCTTGAATTTGTCCGCCATTTGCTTGATCGTTTCGCCTTCCTGCGTGGTATAGAGAATACCGTTCACAGGTGGGATACGGAGCGTCGTCCCGACAGCAAGCCGATTCACATAGCCAACATCGTTATTCCAGATAATCGAATCCTGTGTGATGTTATAGCGTTGCGCGATCTTCTCGATGGTATCGCCTACCTGAATCCGATATTCCACCGGACCGGAACGTGGGCGCGCGGGCGCAATGGTGAAGGCTGTCTGCTGGCGATAGATGACGTTATCTATCGGAGAGGTATTGGGCGATTCGAGCATGAGTGCGCCGAGTACATCTGGTGCGGGAGGAACATCCTGATTATTCGTGGTAAGTTGTGGTGCATCTGTTGGCAACGGATGTGCAGTAGCCGTAACCAGAACAGGGGCATCCGTCGGCGCACCGTTCGGAACAATCACAACGGAGGTTGGAACGGGCGTTGGTGCAGGATGTTGCCCCTGCTGAATATATAGAACCGCTGCTAATACGGTCAACCCGGCGGCGCTCACCAGAAACAACAAATTGAGCAGATTGATGGCCGGGTTGGGGCGTGCCGGAGAAACAGCTTTCAGGACACGGCTCGGATTGGTGTCGTCATCGCTGCGTGGCGGTTCCGGGATATACTTCGTCAATTCATTTTCTCCAATAACATTACGATGTCGCCCGCAGGATCAGGGATGCAAAATCCTTGATCGTCATGCGGTAGAGGATACGCAAACGTGGCAGGGTGAATTGCTGGTTGCGCACCGAATTTACTGCCCCATCGCGCGTTGTGAATGCGCCCATAATTTTCGCTTCAGCAAGGATTTTGAGCGTGGTTCTATCATAACTGCCGTAGGGATAGGCAAAGTAACGCGGTTCGTTATCCAGTGCTTTTTTGATGGATTCAATCGAGCCAACGATCTCGTCTTTTTGCCATTGATAGGTTCGGCCCGCCAGCGTTTCGTGTGTGCGGGTATGCGGTTCGATGGTCATTCCTGCGGCCTGCATTGCTTTAATCTGCGTCCAGTTCATGATGCCATAGCGCCCGCTATCCACCCAGTCGGTCACGATGAAAAATGTCCCTTTCAGACCATATTCCTGCAAAATAGGAAATGCAGTCTGAAAGTTATCAACGTGTCCGTCATCGAAGGTGAGCAAAATCGGCTTTTCCGGTAGAGCCTTTATGCTGAACAAATCATCTGGCGTAATGGTGTGATAGCCATTATCTTTCAGCCATTTCATCTGCTGGCGAAAATTTGCGGGGCTCACCGAAAGGGTAATCCGGTTCTGGTCGCTATCGGGAGGCGGATCACTGACATAGTGATACATCAAAACAGGGACACTGTGTTTAGCAGCCTGCGTCGGGCTTGCGACGATCAGGAACAGGAATACATTTGCAAGCAGAACAACCACTATAACAGGGAGCAGGGCGCGTTTCATTAGAACCTTCTATTTCGTTGCGACAGGCGTATTGCTAAATAATTGTTCCATCAGGTCATGTATTTTCTCATAGTTCGGGGTGAAAACCTGTTCGTTCGCTGCTGTTGTTGCGGGCAAAACATAGTTTTCCCGATCTGTGAGAACCGCAGATTTGATGCCATCTCTGGGGATACCTTGCGCAATCTGCGCCAGTTGCAGCATCTGCTCGAAGGTCATATCGGTCTGCACAGAGGTCTTGACCGTTCCCCATAGATCGCCCGCTTTGGTAATCAATGAACCGACCCCGCCGAGGCTCAAGACTTTATCGCGTACTGCCTTGATCACTTCCTGCTGACGTTCGGAACGCCCAAAATCATCCCCTGCGTTGTGACGAACACGGGCATATTGCAATAGACGGGTCGAGTTCAATTCCTGACAGCCCGGCTGGAAATCTACAACCATAAAACCATAACTGCCATCGGGAT
The DNA here is from genome assembly GCA_964432445.1 of uncultured Anaerolineaceae bacterium. Taxonomy (GTDB): domain Bacteria; phylum Chloroflexota; class Anaerolineae; order Aggregatilineales; family UBA2796; genus JBBRMW01. The sequence continues at coordinate 14,142 of CAYSOC010000135.1, read as the reverse complement.
ATTTATCATCATGAATAGGCGTCTTCGGACACACCTGTATCGTACCGAGAGCGTCGATAGCAGCATTGAATACATCGAAATTCACCACGAGATAATGATGAATTTTGATACCCAGCACGTTCTGGATCGTCTTCACCGAGAGCATCGCCGGCCCACCAGGATAGTTGATCTGCCCGCCAATGTCATAGGCAGCATTGATACGACTTTTATAGGTTGTTCCCGGAATTTGCATATAAATATCGCGCGGGATCGAAACCATGACTCCGGTTTTGCTCAACGGATCGAGCGAAAGCACAATCATTGTATCGGTGCGAAAGTTCCCAGTTTCGCCCTTGCGCTGGTCAATACCAAGCAAAAGGATAGTTACGCGCGTGAGCGTATCCGGGACAGCGGCGACAGATGGTGCAGGTGGATTGGTAGCGATGATCGGAGGAACGGTTGCGGTTATCGCGGATGTAACCGAAATCGCACTGGTGGCCTGGGGCGTTGGTATTGCTGTCGGCGGTATCGGCGTTGAACTGGAAACAATTGCAACAGCAGTTGGTTGAGCATTATTAAAACCCGGAAGTTGCGGGACTGCGATTGGCGCTTCTGCAACGATTTGTCGTGTCAGGCTATATGCACCTACGGCTGCCCCCCCTGTCACGATCACGAAGAAAAACAGCGCAATCAAAATTACAACTGGCGAAAATCGCATAACAATACACCTTTGAACCAGCCGATCATTATAGCACTGCCGATTGGTGCTGCTGTACGCTTCCCTGACAAACATCGCGCGGGGTTGTACAATTTGTGCCTGTTTGCACAAAAGGACATCGGACACTTGCCGACATTCTTCATCTTGTTCATTTTCGTCTCGCTGATAGGCGGGGCGGGATTACTTCTTTCGCCAGCGCTCCCGACCAGACAACCACGTATCGGGCTGGCGGCAACGCTTTGTTTGGCTATCGTGACATGCCTCAGCGTGAACTATACAGCTCTGGTGCGCTGGCAGTCGATCATTATTGACTATCTCTGGTTTGGATTGCTCGTAGGTGTTTTTCTGAGCGGAACATTCAGCCTGGGTATGTTCAAGGCCGAAATAGAAGGGCATCGGGAGACAGGCTGGCCGGGTCCGCGCGAACTTGGGTTACTCATCACCCTTGCGCTGGTTTTCATTGTTCCGGCGTTGATGTTTCCTGTTCCGCTGGATACGGACGCACAGGGGTTTGGCTATCTCGCGTTGATGTTGCGACAGGGTGGCGACCTGACGACGCTTGCCCCATTTCACCCGGAAATACGCTATCTCTACTCGCCGGGATTTCTGAGCGTTGCGGCCTATCTTTCCAATGCCTTGAATGCCGGATTGCAAAATGTTCAATTGGCACTCGGTGCAGTGTTTTCGATTCTATTTGTCTGGCTGTCCTATGATTTTGGAAATGAAGTTGCCGACAATGGCAAGCGCCGCACCGGAGTGGCTTTCGCGTTGGCAGCAGTGATTGGTACTGGTTTATTGCTAGCCGATCTGGATTCGCACTATACGACGTTGATGGCACTGGATTTTTCGCTCGCGTGTATTGTTTTCTCCATGCGCTGGATACGTGGCGGCAAACGGTGGGATTTTGTTGCTGCTGCAATCACGCTGGCCTGTGTACCTCTGACACACCCTGATACAACCATCATTCTGATATTGGGCTATGTCCCCTGGCTTGGGTTTATCTGGTTTAGCAACCCGCGTCCAACGTGGCGACGCTGGCTAGGGTTGGCGGCAGGGATTCCATTACTCGCACTCATCCTGATTTTTCCCTGGCTCTCGAAGATTGCGCCGTTGCTTGGTTCGGATATTGCATCTATCTTTGAAATCGAATTGCGGCATATCGTCGTGATGGTGGTTTATCATGGTGGAGTAATCGTTTTACTGGCGTTCATCGGGATTCTTTTAGGGTTGCGACGCCGCACGTCTATCGACCTCCTGATGATTGTCTGGTTGCTACTCATTCTGGATTTTTCCAGCCTGGGAATATTGCCGAGGTTGGCGGGTTTTCTGCTTGCGCCATTGCTCAAGTATGATTATCCGTTCAGCATCGCGTGGCACGGCCCAATCATCCCCTATACCTATCTTGGTGGTATGGCACTGCTATGGTTGGCAGAACGCTTCAAACTGGAAAAACGAGTGGTGCAGATCAGTGTCCCTATGATGATAACGATCTCCGCGATCCTGATCATCGTCGGCATATTTTCTGGTTCGCTGGTTGAATGGAGCAAGAGTACACCGTTACAAATCTTTGGCGCATTTTCATCTCATGCCGATGTCCGCGCAATGGAATGGTTGCGCGCGAATACACCAAAAGAAGCGCTGATTTTGAATCATCCCGGCCCACAGGAAGGCGATTGGGTTCCAGTTATCGTGGAGCGCGACGCTGTATATTTCCGCCCACAGCCGTTTTTCCGAGGCACGGAGACGAGCGACGCACGTCAGGCTGATTTGTTGCAATTCTGGAAGAACCCGGAGAATCCCCAAAACGTGGAGTTGCTGCGAAAGTATGGGATTGAATATGTGATCGTTCCGCAGATTGTCGCCGCGCCAGATCGTTCATCAAAGATGTATCGCTGGCGTCCACCGTTCCCGGAAGCGATTTTGAACGTCAATCTGAAAAATGTGCCTTACCTGACTTCTGTATTTGAATCAGATGGCGCAGAGGTCTATAAGCTGAAACCGTGAATATCCTGCACGTTTCGCCCTATTATGCGCCCGCGTGGAGTTATGGCGGTGTCGTGAGCGCCGTCGCTGGATTGGCACGCGCGCAGGCCGCGACACATCGTGTTGATGTACTGACGACGGATACATTGCGACCAGGTGCGCGTACTCGCAATCTGTTCGAGATGATCGACGGAGTAACGGTGCATCGGGTGCGGAATCAGGTCGAAGGGTTGCGGCGCTTGAATCTATCTACTCCAACGAGCATGGGAGAGACCTTCGCCCAACTACATCCAACAGTGATTCATTGCCACGAACTGCGCACTGTTGAAAACCTGATCATCACCTCACGGGTGAAAAACATTCCGTTGATCCTCTCGCCGCATGGGACGCTCACCCAAAAGACCGGGCGCTCAATCATGAAAAAAGGTTGGGATCGGCTCTTTGGGCACAGGTTGGTGAGCGCATTTCAGGGCGTAGCGGCACTTACAGAAAACGAAGCTGACGATGTATATCAATTGTGGAAGTTATTAGGCTTGCCACCGCCGCTGGTCGAGATCATCCCAAATGGTGTTTCATTGCCAAATCGCTGGCGGTTTACGGAACGCCCCTATCCGCAGCCAGACACCGACGGCTTTTTCAACCTTCTGTTTCTGGGACGATTGCACGAGCGTAAAGGCGTTCAGTTTTTGATTCCGGCCTTTATAAAAGCGAACATTCCGAATACACGCTTGATCATCGTTGGACCGGATGAAGGAATGCTCCAAAAACTGCAAGCGCTGGCTTCTGCAAGCGAATTAAACGACAGAATCATTTTCACTGGCTATCTGGAGGGAGAAGCGCGTGAAGCTATCATGCGCAACGCCGATGTTTTTGTACTGCCAGCGGAAGGCGAAGGGCTTTCGATGGCAAGCCTTGAGGCAATGGCGATGGGTATCCCGGTTATTCTTACACCGGGGTGCAACCTGCCCGATGCTGAAAAGCGCACAGCGGGATTGATTGTAGAGCGTGATAGCGATGCAATTTGCGCGGCGCTTCAATCCCTGATGATGGATGCGCAGCGGCGGGCGCGGTCTGGTATCGCTGGGCGAGCATGGATGGCAGAGTCGTTTGGATGGGGGGCAGTCAGCGCACGGATGATCAGCTTTTACGAAAAACTATTGCAAAGCCGATAGGGTATTGCCAGGTGCGATCAAATCTCCAAAAACCTATAGACGACAATAGTTGTCGCCTATAGTGTGTATCTCAATTTATTGGAAGGGGATTACCAGGCGTAGGCTTCTGGTGCGGGACCGCCGGGGCCGGGGAAGATTTCATCCAGCTTTTTCAGGACTTCATCGGAAAGTTTCAGTTCAACAGCACGCATCGAACCATTTAACTGATCCACTGTGCGCGGACCGATGATCGGCCCGGTCACAATCGGGTTATGCAGCAGCCACGCCAGCGCCACATCAGCGGGATTCTCGCCCATTTCCTCGCAAAGTGCCTCGTACTTTTCAAGCTGTGGACGGAGTTTCTCAACCGTCTTTTGCTGATCTTCCCGTGCGTTGCGACCTTCCTTGCCTTTTTTCAGCGCACCACCAAGCGCACCGCCCGCCAGCGGACTCCAGGGAATCACGCCCATTCCATAGAATTTGCAGGACGGAAGCACCTCAAGTTCAACCGTGCGTTCCGCGAGGTTATACAGGCTCTGTTCCGCAATCAGGCCGAGGAAGTGACGCGCTTTGGCGGCCTCGTTCGCTTGCGCGATATGCCAACCCGCGAAGTTGCTGCTGCCGACATAGATGATTTTGCCCTGCTGCACAAGCACTTCCATCGCCTGCCAGATTTCATCCCAGGGTGTATTGCGATCAATATGGTGCATCTGATACAGATCGATGTGATCGGTCTGCAAACGACGCAGACTTTCATCGCAGGCGCGACGAATATGCAGCGCGGAGAGGCGTGATTCATTAGGCCAGTCGCCCATGATGTTATAGACTTTGGTGGCGAGAACAACCTTTTCACGACGCCCGCCACCCTGTGCAAACCAGCGACCTATAATGTTTTCAGTGATGCCTTCGCCTTTTTTCCAGCCATATACATTTGCGGTATCGAAGAAATTGATGCCTGATTCCAGCGCCCGATCCATTATTTGATGCGATTCTTCTTCATTCGACAGCGGACCAAACGCCATTGTTCCGAGGCAGAGCGGGGAAACACGCAACCCGGTACGCCCTAAAAGACGGTACTCCATTTGGATATTCCTTTTTTGTAGAGAAGAGGGAATTGACTACCCCCCAAACATATCGAATCAGCGGAATTTTTGCCAACTTTTAGGCCTCGTTCCGGTTGAAATGAGGCCATATTTGTTGAGAGGTTAGGTTAAAAGGATTTCGAGTTCGCCCCATTTAGCGTCAAGTTCGGCTTCGGCGGCGGTGTATGCAAGGCCAAGTTCGCGCACTTTGTCCGTTTTCCCGGCAGAACTTGCGGTCTCCAGATCGCCGGAAAGTTCCACCAGCTTCACTTCCAGCTTGTGGATTTCCTGTTCCAGCGCGGCAGTGCGTTTTTCGATCTCATACTTATTCATGGGACGCCCATTCGCGCCGATCTTTGGCAACGTGGCTTTCGGTGCGGTAGCTTTTGCGGCGGTGTTGGCAGATTGTTTGGCATTGAACTGTGCAAGTTTTGCAGCTTCGCGCGCCTCGACAAACTCGTGATAGCTACCATTGAAGACGTTCATGTTGCCCGCCTCGACCTGCCAGATTTGGGTTGCAAGGGCATCGATCAGATAGCGGTCATGGCTGACAATCAGGATTGTGCCGTTAAATTCCGACAGCACTGCCTGCAACACTTCCTGCGCTGCAATATCAAGGTGATTCGTTGGTTCGTCGAGAAGCAGGAAGTTCGAGCCATCGAGCGCGAGTTTTGCCAGTGCCACTCGTCCGCGTTCGCCGCCACTGAGTGTCCCAACGGTACGATACACATCCTCACCGGAGAACAGGAACATGCCGAGATAACTGCGCGCCTCGCTGATCAACATCTGTTTGACAGTGAGCAGTTCATCCAGAATGGTTTTATTCGGGTCGAGCTTTTCGTGTGCCTGGGCGAAATAGCCAACTTTCACCTGTGCGCCGAGCCTGCTCTCGCCCGCCATTGGTGCGAGTTCGCCGAGTAGTGTTTTCAGGAACGTGGTTTTGCCGACGCCGTTCCCGCCAATAACTGCACCGATTTCACCACGATACAGGGTCAAGTCCGGGACAGTGAATAATGGGCGTTGCATATCGGGATAACCAACAGCCAGATGGCGCGTCATCAGTACCTTGTCGCCACTGCGGATCGCAGTGGTCAGTTTGAGGTGCATCGCGCGGGATTCACGGGGACGGGTGAGCAATTCATCGCGTTTCAGTCGATCCAGCCGCTTGAGTCGCCCTTTGGCCTGCCGGGTGTTCTGACCTGCTATGTTGCGCCGGATATATTCTTCTTCTTTGGCGATCTTTTCCTGTTGGGTTTCATACTCGATCCAGCGGCGTGCATGGCGATCTTCCCGCTGTTGAATGTACGCCGTGTAGTTGCCGCGATACGTTTCAATCGTCCCCCAATCCATCTCCCAGATTGTGTTGGCAACATGATCCATGAAATAGCGATCATGGCTAACAACCAGCACCGCACCCTTGAATCCATTCAGGAAGCCTTCGAGCCATTCAACGGCCTGAATATCGAGATGGTTGGTCGGTTCGTCCAGCACCAGCAGATCAGGCGATTCGAGCAGCAACCGGGCGAGAAATGCGCGCGTTTTTTGCCCGCCGGAAAGGACGCCCAATGTCCGGCTATATTCTTCCGCGCTGAACCCCAAACCGGTCAATACCTGTTTAATTTTGGTTTCATAGGCGTAGCCACCAGCAGCCTCGAATTGCTCTTGCAACTTACCGTAGCGATCCACAATTTGCTCATGATCCGGGCGATCTGTCTCACTCATCAGCGCGGCAAGATCGTTTAATTCATGTTCACGTCGCAACAAGTCACTGAATGCTGTGAGCATTTCATCCCAGATGGTGCGTTCGCCGTGTAATTCCGGGCGCTGTGGCAGGAATCCAATCGACAATCCTTTGGCACGGCTGACAACACCCGCCGAAGGTTCATCTTTCCCGATCAGGATATTGAGCAATGTGGTCTTGCCAGCACCGTTCGGCCCGACCAGAGCAACACGCGCGCCATGTGGAATTTCGACGCTAATATCCTGAAAAATATCATCCGCCCCAAACGAGCGGCCTACTTTGGTAGCGGTTAGAATGGACATGGATCATTCGGTCTCAAAATTCGGGGGAAATTATATCATAGCTCCTGTGTTAAAATAGCCGCGAATGTTTGGGATGGAACTGTGCGCAGGTTTATTGTAATTCTGGTCATTCTGGTTGTTGCTGGCGGTGGCGGTTGGTTTCTATATTCACAGGCGCAGGCCACACAGACAACAAAACCCAATATCCGTACCGCGACGATTGATCGTGCCGACCTGGTGTTGGCGGTCAGCGCGACTGGCAGCGTTTCGGCGCTTCGTACTGCCAAACTCAATTTTGATAATCCCGGCGTTGTCGCCGAGGTGTTTGTCATCGAAGGTCAGCGCGTTCTGGCAAATCAATTGCTGGCACGACAGGATGCCACTGCCTATAAACTGGCAGTGCAGCAAGCTGAGGCAACGCTGAAGGCCGCGCAACTTTCGCTCCAGCAACTGATGCAGCCACCAACTGCAAAAGACCTCGCTGTTGCCGAGGCAAACGTCAAAGCCGCCAAAGATGCCTATAATGCGATTCTTGGCGCGGTTGATCCGAACGCTGTAAATACCGCACAAATCAAATATCAGCAGGCGCAACAAGCCTACGCGGATGCACAGCAGCGCCGACGCGATGCAGGCGGGCGCTACAAACAGGATTCGCCGGAATTTCAACTGGCGCTGGCGCAGGAGGGACAGGCGTCCTTTGGCGTAGAGGCGGCGCGGTTACAATTGGAACTGGTGCGGCGTGGGCCAGATTCGCGCCTTTTGACTGCGGCTAAAGCACGGATCACGCTCGCAGAATCCGAACTGACACGCCTCAAAGCGGGACCACAACAATTCCAGGTTGATCAGACGAAGCTGAAAATCCAGCAGGCCGAAAATGCGCTGGATCAAGCGAAACAACAACTTGCCACCACAGAACTACGCGCACCATTTGCGGGTGAAATCACAACACTTACTCTGAAAGTTGGCGGACTCTCCGCGAGCGGGATACCCGGTGCGATTCTGACGGATCGTTCGCAACTGAACGTAAATATCAACGTAGATGAAATTGACATTGGCTCGGTGCGCGAAGGGCAACCGGTTACATTGACGTTCGACGCTCTTTCCGGCGATTCGTTCATAGGCATAGTGACACGGATTGCCCCCAACGCTAACCCGACTACTGGAACCGTTGTCACCTATCAGGTCGAAGTGCGCTTGCCAGTCAACGCAGGCAAAGTGAAACCGGGCATGACTGCCAGCGCGTCGATCACTGTGCGAGAGTTGAAAAATGTCGTGCGTGTCCCGAATATCTTTGTACGACTGGATCGACGCACCGGAATGGCCTATGTAAATCTGGTGAGCGCGGAGAGCAAGTTAACCGAAATTCCAATTACGTTGGGGCTACGCACGGACGAATACAGCGAAGTTGTCGCCGGGTTGAGTGAAGACGACATCATCGGGATCAATCTTGATAGCGGCATAAACCTGCTCGGACGGTAGGCATATGGCATTTTTTCGACACCGTGTATCAATTGCCTCTGTGAATTTTGTAACTTCCGTGCGGGAAAGTGTTTATAATATGTGGGTTATCAGACCTTAGAGGACTAGAACATGAGCGTAACGACACTTGGGAATGCTATCCCACAGCCGGATGAGCGAGCAACCCAACTCAGACCGGAAGGTCTGTGGCTGCGCAACCGCAACTGGGACACGATTTTTATGACATTGAGCGTGCTGCTCGTGCCTCTCCCCTATTTTGTCTATTTGTTGGGGTTGGCGCTTTTGGGCGACCCGGCGGGCGCAAATAAAGATGTTGAATTTGCTGTACGCAATTTTGTAAATCTTGTGGTGGCGCTGTTCGTCGGCGGGCCACATATGTATGCTACTTTCATGCGGACTGCGCTGGATGAACAATTCGTCAAGCGCTATCCGATGCTGATCCGCTCCTCGATCATCATCCCGATTGTGGTGGTGTCGCTGGCATTCCTGAATCTGACACTTCTTTTGACGATTTTCTTTTTCTGGGCTTCGATTCACGTTTTGCATCAGGTCACGTATATCGTTGAACTGTATAACCATCGCAAGACAAAATCGGCGGTGTCGCTGCCATCGCGGCTGATCGATTATGCGCTGATTCTGACCTGCCTGTTCCCGCTGGCAGCCTATAAGATCAGCAAGAACGATTTCGCTATCGGCACAAACGACCTGACGCGCGTCATCCCGGATTTCTTCAAGGCCGACTGGCTGTGGTGGTCTGCAACCGCAGTCTTTTTCATCGCGCTGGTACTGTTCATCTTCAAGACGGTACAGGAAATTCGCGGTGGCTATGTCCACTGGCCGAAGACGATTTTTATGGTGATCACGGTGGCTGTAGCGTTCACCATGCCCGCCCTCAAAAACCTGGATACCGCGTTTCAGGGTTTGAATACGTGGCACTCGTTCCAATACCTCGCGCTCACGATCTACATCATGCGCCTGCGGCAGCAGTCCGGCGATCTGGTGAAATCCAACAAGATGCTGGATAAGATAAGCAGCGGTAAAAATGCCTGGAAGCTATACGGCTTCACGGTTGGAATGCTTTCGCTCTCGCTGGCGCTTGGCGTCGCGGTCTACTTCACTGTAGCAGCGGTTGCACCCTGGAAGCCGATGGCGGAGCGTTTCGACACGGCTTACTACACGGCGATCCTGTGCTTCCTGTGGATTCACTACTATCACGATCACTTCCTCTTCACCGATTGGGAAGCGGTTAACCGCGCAGCTGGTACGGGCTGATATAGTCTCTTCAACTACTCCTGCTCTGATGATAGAACAGGAGTAGTTTTATATTTTTACAATTTAAAAATCGAGATTTAACCGTTATGCTGGAACTTGTAAAAAACTTGACAAAAGATTTAATCTGACTATGATCTACATTTAACAAACGGAGAAGTTGCTTTGAATCTATTATTTTCAATAACTTCTTTCGAGTGTCCCCACCAGGCACGGTAGGCAGAATTGCCCCGTGCCTTTTTGTTTATTTGGCTAAAGTTATAAGGAGTGTATTCAATGGACTACGGAATGATCGGCAAGGTGGAAAAAGCGCGTCGCTATGCAGAAGAGCGCACACGCATTCGCTTTGACCAACTCTCGGTAACCTTTCATGGCGAAAACAACGATCACCACGTAACATTCGATGGCAATAGCTGGCATTGTGATTGTGATTTTTTCCACTCGCGCGGTGTATGCGCGCATACAATGGCATTGGAACGGGTACTCGATAAGATGGTTCCCACCCCTGCCACTGCACCGGATGCCTGATCAAACACATTGACTTCAGGGGCTTAACGACGGGTTACAGAGTCGCCGTATCCAGAAGGATCGTGACCGGCCCGTCGTTGTGAATTTCGACGTGCATCATTGCCCGAAATATTCCGGTTTCAACCCGCTGCACACCATTAGCGCGGAGTTGTTCGATATAGCGACTCACCAGCGGTTCGGCCTGTTCCGGGCGTGCCGCAGCCAGATAGTCCGGGCGGCGACCACCCTTTGCATTTGCATATAGCGTGAACTGGGAGACGACCAGCACGCCGCCGCCAACATCCAGCACAGAGCGATTCATTTTTCCCTCCCCGTCATCAAAGATGCGGATTTGTGCCGTCTTTTGCGCCAGAAAATCGGCCTGTGCGTTGGTATCTTCATGGGTGACGCCAAGCAAAATAACCAATCCCTGTTCAATCTGTCCGGTGATTTTGCCCTCTACGGTGACTGAACCGCTGGTAACCCGTTGGAGAATGGCGCGCATTTCAGATATTGCACTTATACATTGTGGATTGCATCAATTCGTACAAATCCTGCGCGTTGGGCAACACACCCGGATCATGCCCGGTGATCTGCGTATCCACACCACCATATTTATCCAGAATGAAAACGCCATAGCCGGGATCGCCTGAGCCGGAGTAAGTGCGCCATGTCGCACCATCGGGATCGAGCAACAGCGGCAATGGAGAATCGCCGCCTGTACGCGCAATGACATATGCTTTGGCTTTCAACTTACCCCATGCTGCGTTGTTTTTGGCGACCTGCTCCAGAAGCAGTGCAATGTCACCAGGCGCAAGGGTGAAAATCAGCGCCAGGCCAGATTTATTCCGATACTGTGAGCGTGTGATTGTTTGCCCATCCGATGTATTCAGCGAGAACCCTGGCGCAAGCGATCCCGGTTTCAGAAATGGTGTATCCATAAGTCCTCCAAATCCTATAATTGCGGGAATGGCGCGGACAGTATTGGAAGATGTAGCGTAAACAATGCGCCTTTGCCCACATCGCTATCGAGCGTGATATTCCCGGCGTGCGCTTCTACGGCAAGGCGGCAGAATGTGAGGCCAAGCCCGGTATCAAGGAAGTTGCCAGATTTTCGTTCGGCAACCTGGGTAAATTCCTCAAAGATGCGCTTGTGTTCGGCAGGTGGAATACCTTCGCCTGCATCGCGCACCGACAGTTGCAATTCTCCCCCAACCTGTACAGCGCTCAGAATGATCTGGCTGTAATTCGGGCTGTGTTTGAACGCATTGGTGATCAGGTTGATCAGGACACGTTCGATCAATATCCAGTCCAGCCATGCGGTCATTTCAGGATCACAACGCTCAATTTCCAGAGTGATGCCGCGTGTAAGTTTCATCCAGCCGAAACTCTCGCACACCCCTTTCAGGATTTCCAATACATTGCGCGTGGTACGGCTAAGGGTCAGTTTGCCATTTTGCAGGCGGCTGGCGTCGAGAATCCCCATGACAAGGTTCAGCAGGCGCAGGCTGTTATCCCGAATCAGTTCCAGCATTTCCGGGTCGGGGTCACCTTCATCGATCATCAACTCCGAGCCAAGTTTGATAGCGGTGATCGGCGTTTTCATATCATGGACAAGCATCTTCACCAGATCATCCCGGAGTTTGTCGTTTTTGCGACCCTGCATGATCTTGCGCAGACGTTGCCGCATGATGTGCTTGTTTACGGGTTTGGTAATGTAATCGGTGATGCCCGCATCAAAAGCCTTGTCAATCGTCTCCTGATCATCCATCACCGTGAGGAGCAGAATCGGGACACGCGCACCGCCGGGCATATTGCGAATAACGCCGCAAGCCTCGATCCCGGTCATGAATGGCATGTTATTATCGAGCAGCACAATGTCTGGTTTTGCCTGTGGATAGAGTTCGACAGCGGCTTTGCCATCGCCTACATCGAATACATCGTAGCCTTCGTCTTCCAGTTCAAATTTTATGAGCATTCGGTGGGCTTCATCATCATCTGCCAACAAGACACTGGGTGGCAGTTGTTCGGTAGAGTCGGGCATAAAGAGCCTCGTTATTTATAATTTGCTATAACCTGGAGGAAATATAACATGAATTTGTACATGATGCGGCATGGTGAAGCGGGAAATCATCACATTACCGGAGATGATTCGCTCCGTTCGCTGACATCGGAAGGTATCGAGAAGCTGGAAAAGCAAGCAAAGCAGATGGTCAAATGGGACATCAAAATTGACAAAATTCTGAGCAGTCCATTTGTACGCGCCAAACAGACAGCGCAAATCGTCGCAGATGCTTATAAGCTGAAAGTCACCGAGGATGATCGGCTTGCTGCCGTCAACTTCACGCGCGATTCACTTGGCAGTCTTCTCACCGATTATTCAAAGGTGGAGCATCTTTTCATCGCCGGACACAACCCGGATTTCAGTGTCGTCCTCGGCGCGATAGTTGGCGGCGCAAATCTGGAATTCAGCAAAGGGGCGCTGGCCTGTGTATATATGGTGCGCCTGAATCCACCGCTTGGAGCGCTGCAATACTTCATCCCTCCCAAACTAATGGGCATTTAATCATGGATCGCGTGAAAAAGCGCAAAATCGTAAAAACTTATCAGAAAAAGCGAAGGGTAGTACAGCATTACAAAGAAAAACGCACGGTACAGGTTTCTGTAAAACGGCGTACTACCATCTTCAATTATGGTAAAGAGGGCGCAAAAGAGCGGCGCGGAATCGGACGATTCGTTTTCGATTTGTTTTTCATCGGCGCGTTGCTGGGATTTTTCTACTGGCAGCGTCGCAACAAGCCACTACAGAAGGAATTATGAATTACACGCTGAACAATCTCGATCAACCCGTTGGCCTGCCTGTTCCCGATTGGAAACCGCCCGAATCGCCCGCACGGGAAACCATGACAGGTCGCTATTGCCGGGTTGAGCCTCTGGAAATCGAACGCCATGCCGCCGACCTTTACGCTGCAAACCAGACCGATATTGAAAACCGGATGTGGACATACCTGAATGCGGGGCCGTTCAGCAGTCTGGATGAATATATTGGCTGGCTGAAATCCATTGCTCTCGGTAACGATCCGCTCTTCTTTGCGATTGTGAACACAGAATTGCAAAAGCCCGTTGGTATTGCCGCCTATCTGCGCATTGCTCCGGCATTCGGGACAATCGAAGTGGGGCATCTTGGATTCTCGCCGCTATTGCAGAAGACGCGCGCCGCTACAGAGGCGATGTTCCTGATGATGCAATACGTCTTCGAGCATGGTTACAGGCGCTATGAATGGAAATGCAACGCGCTCAATGCAGGTTCACGCGCCGCTGCACAGCGATTTGGCTTCTCCTTTGAGGGAATCTTCCGGCAGGCAACCGTCTCCAAAGGGCGCAACCGGGATACGGCATGGTTTGCCTGCATCGACAAGGAATGGCCTGCCTTGCGTGCCGCCTATGAGCAATGGCTTGACCCGGCGAATTTTGACAGCGACGGACAGCAAAAGGTGCATCTGAGCGAACTCACACGCCCAATCCTGAATCAACCGGGTTGATGCGTTATCATCATATTTTCACGCACACAGGAATTTTTCAAAATTGAGCGGAACGTTATTGAATTGCATTGCTATCCTCATCGGCAGCCTGATCGGGGTGCTGATTGGCGACAGGCTGACCCATTCCATGCGCGAATCGATCATGGCCGGAATCGGGTTGATTGTGCTGGTTGTCGGGTTACAGAATGCCTTCAAAACAGGCAATATCCTGATTCCGACGCTGGGAATGCTGACGGGTACGATTATTGGGGAAATGCTGGATATTGACGGAGCAGTCAAGCGATTCGGTGGTTGGCTGCAATCACGGGTACAACGAGGCGTTCAATCCGGCGATGAAAGCATGAATGCACGCGCACGGTTCATCACAGGTTTTGTGACTGCCAGCCTTGTATTCTGTGTTGGCCCGCTGG
>CAYSOC010000134.1:0-18606 GCA_964432445.1 uncultured Anaerolineaceae bacterium | reverse complement strand
CCTGATCGTTATAGACATCGGCTTCGGTGTGCGTATCGCGGAACGGCTCGAACCAGCGCGCCATCAGCAGCGCTTCGACGGCTTTGGCATAATAAATCATCACGCCACTGTAATCTTCGATATTGTTCCGCACGAGCAGCGTCTCGCCCGTCCGCAGATACTTTCGCACCTTGTCCGGGAGCGCGTCCCAACCCGCGATCTCGGCGCGCAACTGGGCCTCGATGCTGGTTTCATCGACACGGGCGAAGTATTGCGCGGCGGCGGGTTCGATCTTCTCGACGATCAAATCCACCGCCGCATCCGATTCCGGCTGGATTTCCTCGTCCTTGAGGACTTCGGTACGAGCGCTACCCGCGACCTCTGCCAGACCGGGATACTCGATCAGGCGGATTTCTTCATCCGTCAGGCCATAGAGTTGATACACGATCCGGTCTATCAGCGCGTCGGTGCGGGCAAGCTGTTGTTTGATCGGGATCAGCTTTGCTAGCGATGCCTCATATTCCGTCTGTAAGCGCTCCCGAATATTCGACAGCGCCACTCCGAAGCGCGTCCGATTCTTTTCCAGCCGATAGAAGAAATCGGCAAAGCTGGTTTCCGGTTCGCCCTTCTGATAATCGCCCAGATAGCCTTCGATGATCGTCTTTCCACTCAGGCTGTCCAGCCCGGTGCTACCGTCGGCCTTCGGCTGGATGTGCAGTTCCTTTTCGAGCCACGCCAGAAAGCGCTTGACCTCGGTCTGCTTGTCTTTATTGCGATCAATCATCTGCTGGGCGAGGAACGCCAGCACATCGTGGATGACATCGGTTTCGCCCGCCGCGAGACGCGCCCCGGTGAAGGCCAGCAGCAGGGCAGAGTCGCCTTTATCGTAGAGTGCCTGCCCTTCGGCGGTCAGTTGGGCGCGACGTTCGGCGGGTGTGATGAAGTCGACGTGAGGGATTGGAATAACAGCAAGATCAACAGTTTTCACCTCAGCAAACACCCGCTTCTCTTCGGGTACGTTTGTCCTGTGAAAAAAGTTGACGACGCTTGAATTTATGACAGAAAGAGCGAATTCATATGACAGGTTTTGGTCTTTCAGAGAAATATTGTGCAAATTGTTAAGCGTAAGTAGCTTGTTAAAATCAAGCGTTGCAATGATCGAATCGCCAGTCTGTCTAATTAGCAATTTTTTTGTATCATCAAACGGTGCTGAATTTCTAGGTTCAGCAAGCCAATCGCCATAACTTATCCATCGGTGCGGTTGTACGTCACTGGAATAGCGCTCAATATCGCTTCCAACTAAATATTGTCGGTACGTTTTGTCTTTTTTATGATCGGCATCGTATTTGCGCTTTTCCACAACATCTTTGGTTTGTTTTGGCTTTCCTTTTCCTATTTGATATGGCTTGATACCCACTGTTATATCAGCAATTGAACTAAAACTCGTATTTTGACCCAAGAGCAATTTGGTCATAACAGCGGAACGTGGGCCAGCCAAGTGAATATTTAAATCTTTCCCAGGCATAGAAGCAAAAAGATTTTGTAATACTTGGTTGTATTCAATTTGATTGGTCGCTATATCATATTCACTAGATACGAAGGCCGCTGAAATTGATTGGTCTGTTACACTCGATTGATTGGTTGTCACGTAAATTGCAGATTCAACAGTTGCGTCATCAAATACAGGGTACAAAAAGTGCAGTAGGTAATTTAGTGAAGTGCGCGTTAAAAGCAGATTCCGAATTTTAGAATAGTAATGTTCCACCATGAAAGTTGCAGGAACAATCATGCTTGCACGTCCTACGACATTCGATAATATGACACCCATCTCAATAAACAAAACGTAAAGATCATATTGATATTCAACAGAATCGAATTTTCTATTGAAATATTCTCTCAAATCATCTTGTGAAATAGGAGCGTAAGGCGGATTCCCAACCACCGCATCGAAGCCATTCTCTGGGCGTAAATCGACATCATGCCCACCGGGTTTGCTCGGTGTGAAGAACACTTCGGGGAATTCCAGTTCCCAATGGAAGAAGCGATATTGCGCGGCGGCTTGGGCGGCGGTCTGCGCCACTTGCGCCGAATCCATATAGTCGGTTTTGGGCAGGGCGGCTTGCGGGTTTTCCAGCCATGCTCTGGTGTCGGCGCGGCGCAGGAATTCAATCGTCAGGTCGAAGGTATCCGCTTTGCGCCCTTTCTTCACCGGGGCGTTGCCAAACCAACGGCTGGTATAGACATCGAGCGCCCGTTTCAGTGGCGTCAGGAGACGGCTGGCATCGGCAAACGAGGTCTTGCTCTGGCGTGCCTGCGCGACGGTGTTATCGCTCAGGAAACTGACCTGTCGCATCGCTTCCACCGCTTGTTTCAAACCCTCGAAGGCCGACCCGGTGAAGAAGGTGGTTTGGACGTGTTCGCCCTGTTTGCCTTCGACCACCTCGCGGACTTCGTTCACGCGCGCCCCGATCAGGCTGTTGCCGTGCTTGAGGTGGTGGTCGAGGAACGAGAGCGGTGCACCGAGTGTGAAGGCGTCCAGCCACAGTGAGACTTTCGCCAGTTCCACCGCCATTTTGTTCAGGTCAACGCCATAGATGCAGCGCTTGAGGACGGAGCGCTTGAGCAGCACCACGCGGGTGAGTTTGGCTGTGTTGATTTGGACGCCCTGTCGCGCCATTTCCTTGAGGATGTCGTCCTTCGTGCGATCCAGCAGCGCCCAGACTGGGTTTTCGCTCCACCCGTTGAGGAAGTCGATCAGGCGGTTGGAAATGTAATCGACCACTTCCACGAGGAAATGCCCGCTGCCCATCGCCGGGTCGAGGACGCGGATATTCAGACAGTCGTCCGCGAGTTGCATAGCGGCGGGGTCGGATGTCCAGAAGAGTTCTGGCGATTGGGTATCCTTGCGTGCTGTGACGTGATCGCGGTGCTGGCGATAGCGTTTCTGGACATCGCGTAGGCGTGGCTCCAGCGCCTTGAATTTTTCTTCCAGCACTGGCCCGACGGTATGCTCCACGATGTACTTGACGATGTAGTCTGGCGTGTAGTAGCTGCCGGTGGCCTTGCGCTCCTGTTTGGTGTTTTCGATGTACACCTTGCCGACTTCTACTTCATCTTCGATCTTCTTCTTTTCCTTCACGGCCTGTTTGTGGGGCAGGTAGTATTCGCGCTTGCCGTCCTTGACTACCGCCAGTTTCTCCGCCGCAATGCGGAGTTTGAATTCGAGCAGGCCTTCATAGATACTGCCAAGCTGCCGCACACCGAGCGATTTGAAGTCGATGAACACCAGATCGAAGGTCTTGTCGTCTTCATCGCGTGCCAGCCGATCCAGCCCTATCGCCAGATAGACATCGGGAATCGCATAGCGCGCCAGGAACTCGCCTTCGGGACTCTCTGCGCTGAACAGGCCGCCATTGTAGAGCGGGATATTCAATTCCGGGCTACCACCATCGATATATTCACAGAGTTTGTGGATACGTTTGTAGAGTGCTGTTGAATCATCTTCGTAAGCGTCGCGCAGGTGATCATCGGCGTCATCCACCAATGCTCCGGCAATATCCGCGACTTCATTTTTGATTTCCAGCAGGCTGACCGCACCATAGCGATCCCCTTCCTGAATCGGGAGCAGTTCCAGACTTTCCGCATAGAGGATGAACATCAACCGATAGAGGAAGGTCATCGTAGCGCGGAACACCAAATCCTTGTCAATGTCTGTGTCCGCGATTTTCTGCTGGCGCATGTTCACAATGAAGCCCGCTGCGAGATAGCCGAAAATCTTGCGGAAGATGCGATCTTTGAGGCGTTCGCCGATGTCTTTGGCATAATCACGGGATTTGGTCAGCACCTCGTCCAGAAAGCCTGTGAAGGCATCGCGCCGGAACATCAGCCACCAGTATTTGAACGCCGCCTCGGTGTCTACCAGCATTCCGAACAGGGCTTCTTCGAGGTCGACTTCATAATAATTGGTGATTTTGTTGCTGGCTGTCGCGGAATAGAGACGCCAGAGTTTGCCATTGGTCAGGATCACCCAGGGCGTGACTGCTTTTTCCAATAACGTGACCACTAATGCGCCGGGGTTTTCATCCAGTTTTTTCGTCTTGCGTTCGGCGTCGGCAGGCGTGCCGTCCACCTGTGAATCAACCGTATCAAGGCTGCGATTCCAGCGATAGGCTAGCACTTGCGCCAGCGGTTTGTCGGGCTGCCCCGGTGTATAGAGGGTATAGTCGGGCTGGTCGGTGATGTTGCCGTCTTTCCGTCCCGCTTTTACCTCAAATCCCAGCATCTTGAGCAAGGGCTGGATCAGTTCAGTTTGCGTTGTTGCTTCGGGCTTGGTCGCAAAACCAGAGCGTGCTTTGGAGATCAGGGGCTTCACATCCCCGCCTACCTTCCGCACGTCTTCGTTCCAGGCGGGGTTGAGCCGTTCGTCACCAACGCGCCGATTCAAGTAATAATCGGAGAACAACGCCCGATTGTGAAAATTGGGTTCAGTCCAGCGTGCGAGGGCATAAGCCTCACGGAACTTGCGCCATTGGAAAATTTCATCCGATTCGGTGAAGCTGAAACGCTTGAGAACTCGTAGCGCGACAGCATCCGGGCGTTGGCGTTCGACAGTCAGGACACGCGGACGAACGATCAACCTGGTCGTGCCTTCACGGATGCGGTCTACCATCACAAAATCAAGCCTGTCGTAATCTTTCGTCAGGATCAGGAGATTGCTGGTGCCGCGCAGTTTCCGCGCGATCTTCTGGATCAAGTCTACCGCCAGCGTCTTGACTTCAAACAGATAGACTGTGATGTCAGCATCTATCTGACCCACTGCAATCCGGCGTATGGTTTGCAGGTGAGGACGAATGGTGTCTTCATCCAAGCCAAGTGAGGCAGGGGTAAACTCTGTTGCCTGACTCGTGTCATAGCCCAATTTGGCGAATAACTCGATCACATGGTCGCTGTTTGCCAGCGCGGTAATCTCGTCTGGATGCAGATCATAATCATTCGTCAGTCGGGAGGATGCCATGAAGTGCGCCTTCTGTGCCTAAATACGCCATGTTTGTGATTGGGATACGAGTTTACCGGGAAATGACAATTCCGACAGTAAGAAGTTGGGTAGTGATTTTAAAATGAAAACGGCAAGGTGATTCAAAGAGTGGAGAAGCGCTTTTGTTGAACAGATTTATATCTAATTTTTCGAGGATACACCATCAATTCAGATTCAAACGCAGAAAATACAACTTCAAAAAATTTGTACCGCCGCTCTCCGGGTACAAGCCGGATTAAATCCGGGTTAGGATTAATCACGAACGTGAACGCCTGCACGTGATCAGATTTGAGAGCTTCGCAGTTTGCGGCAACAGTCTGAAAGTTTGTTCCCGGACCGTGATCAACCCAGCGCTCCAAGTCTTGTTCCTGCGGGATATGACCGTCTCTGTCGTCGCGGTACTGGAAGTAGCGGAGTAACCCCTATCCCGTGAGGAATACCGACGGCGTATCGACCACAATGAACGCAAAATTGCCCACTGGCAATCCCGCACCACCGATACCGGGAAGGCAGCACTGGAACTGGCGCTCTGTCTGAACGCAGTCGAGCAACTCATCCGCGTCTGGGAGTCTGGCAGTGCTACCGATAGGCAGAGTCTGGTACGCGGTTTGTTCACGTCCGTCACCTGTGATCTGGACACCCGGCGCATCACCGATTTCCGTCTGAAACCCTGGGCGGAACGCTATCTGGTCTTGCGAGCAACTCTCTACGACGCGGCAGAAGCTACAATTGCCGAGCCAAAGAAAACGCCCTCACAAAGTGAAGGCGTGCAGCAGGATATGCCCCTATCGGGTCTCAGAGGCGCAATCGGGTTCTACCCTTGCAAGGTCGCAACAAGCTCAAAATGCGCTCTTATGGTATCTTTACCATGCCAACTCCCAACCTCTCAACGCACTTACCGCTACCGAACGTAATCAACTGATCCGCAAACGTCACGCCGCTGGAGAGTCGTATTCAGAGTTAGCCAAGTCGTTCGGTATTAGCTCTCAACGAATTGGGCAGATTATCCATCGTCGTCATCGGTAATTAGCAGCATTTCTTTTTTGGACAGGGTGCTGAATGTTGAGCCGATCCAGTATCCTGCTTCACAATTGCAACATTCATTGTGGATAACGTCCAGACCCAAACAGACCAGAAATGTACCCGTTTTCCCGTTTGTTTAATCCGGGTTGCCTTCCTCACTTGGATTTGTGTAACCCGGAGTACCATACACAATGATCCCATTCACATTAGAATGTGATGTGGCAGTTGGCGTTAACACGGGCACTGGGGTTTCAATTACCTGGATGGGCGCAGGGTCAGATAATATAACATCCGCACTTGTGAGTTTTCGCCAAAAACCTGCAACTGGATAATCCTTATGTCCCAAACTATAGACGAAGGGACCAATCTTGAAGCTGGTATTGGCAAATGGCAATTGATCCAAATAAATTATTTTGAAATCGTCTTCATTACAGGCTTCGCTGCACCCCGGAGCAACATTTTGGGTTCGATACTTCATTAATCCAATGTCAGTAATACCGTCATGATTCCAGTCTCCTGCTACTGGAATATAGCCAGTTAGAGGCGTTCTATCCAGGTCCAGTGCTGTGAAATTGTATGCCAATGGTCCCGATATGAGAGTTCCATCAAGCGTTGCTAGTTTACAGACATCCAAAATACGGGGTCTGGTCAAGCAATTTTCGTTCGTCAGAATGACTTGTCCGGTAGAAGGACGATATACCCCTGGTGTGTCGATCCCGTCACCATCCCAATCGCCAACGACAGGTAAATCACCTGGAATTCCTAATTGAATTGCCACTGATGGGTTTGTTACCGATTGACCGGGGGTTAAAGAGCGTAAATCAACGTCCGTTAAATAGAATGTACTGTTTGAAGGGCGATACAGACCCAAATAACTATGTGTATCTCCGTAAATTTGCATAACACTGCCGGCCCACTCTCCTCCAATCAAATGACCAGAAACTGGGATATCACCAGATTTCCCAAAGTCTATTTTTAGAGGAGGTTGGTCAGCAGGAGGAAATCCACCAACTACGTTGGTATTTACGAAGAATGCCGTTGGCGGTCCACCACAGCCACCAGCATTGTTCACACGATAGATACCTGCGGTGTCGATTCCATCCCCGTTCCAATCTCCAATGACAGGTGCATCATATACACAACCAAACGTATAATAGTAGTTCGGGTCTGTGTTGTAGGGTGCAGGAACCTGAGTATAGAGGTCGAATATCCCCGCGTATTGATAAACTCCAATTCCACTTTTGACGCGCGCCATAGAAGATTCGGCGAAACCCGCAATATCATACGCCCCTTTATCGCAACCGAGAGAATCTTCAGAGTTTTCCGTAGTCAATGGATATCGAACAGAATGCCGTTGATCCCCTTTTTTCAGGAAGTACGATTTACAAACCGTTTTGTCGCCGGGTATTGGTGATAGCAGTGGAAGAATGTTGGTTGTTCCACCATACTTTCCAAGTGTAGCACCAAGTGACGGGACTGACTGAACAAAGCTGACGCCGCATGTATTGTCGGGCCAAATTAGATTTTCTTTACTGTTGGTAGTAAAGATCGGTAACACGCTGTCAGTGTAACAGCTGTCTAAAACGCCAACTGTGTTATTTTGGTTTTGGTAGGCGATAACATTTACAGCTGTAATACGGTCACCCGAAGAAAACAAATTATACGAAAATATTCCGATGGCCCCACCGTGGGTAGCTTCATTGTTCGCAAAGGTGAGGTTATAGAGGGAAATATCCAATGCTGCTGCTGTAGATTTACGAATATAAATTGCCCCTCCCAGTGTTCCGCCTGGAAGTGGATGCAAAGATGAAACCACAGACTTGTTGCCATAAAAGGTGGTATTTGAAATATTTACCTTTACGGGATTGTCCAGAACAAGAGCTGCCCCATATTCAATACTGGCATTCTCAATAAACGAACTAGCTGAAATGTTCACTGTTGCGCTGCCAATTTTTACCGGGAGCTGATTTTGACGAAACTCGGTATTGATAATGTTGATTATCGACTTTGGAGCGTAGCGGACATTAATTGTCCCATGTTTGAAACCTGAGAAATAGCTGTTAGAGAGATTGATGTAAATCGCCGAACCATCCAATTCAAGGAAGCGGCTATAATCGATATCTTCCTGTCCCAAAATGATATTCTCGGTAAATGATAACCCTGAAATGTTTATATTCACAGAATTATAGTTTTGTGATGGGAGATCAGGTCTTTCCGGTGAGTACCACCCCATCTTCAAGAACGTTACATTGGAATTGATAGCTAATTTAACCTTGTTTAGCCCCGGCCCTAACAATGAAAAACTCCGCGATAATGTTGATTGAAAATCAATATTTATGGTACAGGGGGATAGATTGCAATCCTGTAGTCCTCCGGTCGCAGTTTTAAGTGCGCTGGAAATCAGAACAACATCATTTCGTCCAAGTAATATTCCCAAATCTACGTCAGCATCCCGATTGACTTCATATAATGCCTCAAACAAGGAGCAATCATTATTTGCAAAGTTTGAAGAATCTATGGGAACACATGCTGAATTTGGCGAGATATTCTTTCGAGAATCTAGGCGATTGACCACCCACGTTCTTGGCTGATACACCGATTTTTCAATAATGCCGTCATCAACTTTGGCTATGAAGGCATCGGCACTGCCATCGGTACTTTGTTTGCTCGATACTGGATCAACCCCACCACTTGGTTTTTTAGTTGGAAAATCATCCGAATAAGTTGTTCCAACTACATATCCATCATCGGATATTCCTACTGTGTATAAGCCATCTTCGTTGTTCCCACCAAGCATCGAAGAGTTTATAAGATCGCCGTTTACCGTAACTCGAGCGACAAAAACATCGGTACCTCCGAGTTTTCCTGCAAAATTATCTTTAAGTATGAAATTTTCGGAATTTGTCATACCTGCGACGACAATATCAAAAGTATTAGATGGATATAATTTTTTGAAAGCGATATCATAGATTATGTCAACGCCATCACCACTAAATACCTTATTCAGAATGATACTTCCATTAGTATTCAGTCGAACAAGCCACGCATCGCCGTAATCGTTTCCAACAGGTTGTTTATACTTGTAACCAGCTACAATAACTTCAGCACTTGTCCCCGATGAAAGAATTCTCATTGCATTGATACTATCCGCACCATGACCAAGACACGTAAGATAAGTTGGGGTAAAGCTGGGAATAGCATTTGGTGCAAATTTAATGATGATGGTTGTTGTATCCGTACTGCACGAATAGGATGGGAAAAACGTACTTAAATATTCAGTTATCGAAGGTGATTTAACTACTGCATATAAATAGCCATTTACATCGGATGCTAAATTGCTAATGTTATGGAATGTATTGGGTTGAATAAACTCTTGTCCGTCAAAACTTAAGGATGCTTTGGAAGATTTTTTGATGAACGTTGAGTTGACTCCCGCATTTTCTATGGTTCCACTGATGTATATGTAATTGTTGATTATAGTTACGCTATCAATTGCATCAGTCTGAGCGGTTCCTACATAGGTTGATGATTTCAGACCTAGGTAAGGATCAAAATTCATAATGAAACCGTCTGTGAATGCTTGATCAGATTGCACAAAGGTTCCATTTGGCGGCGGTTCTTGTCCTGAAGGATCACCAACAATCGTAGAATCGCTTTTTGTTGGAAAATCACTTGATGCAGTGTACCCTGCAATGTAAAAACTCGATGGATTATCGGTTGAATCTGCGGCAACGATGGATGTAACACGATCATCACCGTTGCCTCCGATGTAGGTAATGATAGATATGCCTCCGCCGGAAATACGGGCAATGAAAATATCCCCATCAGCATAAGTAGCTGATACGGTTTGTGTATTAGTATATTGCAGGGAATTGGAAGTAGTGTACCCAACCACGTAGTTGCCCAAATTTCCTAGCTTTAACACACGGTATGCGCGATCGTCCCCGGCTCCACCAAGATAACTAGAATGGGTCAGTATTGGATCGATGATTAAGGGCTTTGTTGAATCATATTGGTCTACCGTGAAAGAAACTATATTGTTCTGAAGAATTTGATACTTTACCCCAACATTTATCTGCTTACCTTCAATCTCTTGCCATGCTTTAGGAGACCCTTCTATTGCGAAATTGTCCAATAATAAGCGTCCGTCCACATCGACGGACAAGTTGTTGACCCCCTCGTAGGACCATTGAATATTCGCGGGAGAAATACCAGATTCAACAATATATGTTGATTTAAGTTGTCCATCAACCTCTTTATACTCGACATTGATCCCATCATATAAATTAATGTAGTGTACTTCCTGAAACAATGATACATCACGGAACCATTTTGATTGGTCGTTTCCACGATAATAATTGACTTTAGTTCCTAATTCTTGATCGCCAATCAAACGAACATCAGTTCTTGCGTTTTGATATATCAACTCATAATTCAGACGTTTTGTTCTAAATGAGATACGATCTGGATTGAATAGAATGGTGCTTTCCTTTAATTTTGCAATAAATTGAATCTCGTTTGGCTCTACTTGGCCTATATTTTTCTCAAAGGAAGGGCGTGTAAAGTACGTATCTAATCTATCACTGACCATATTTGTTGTATTTTTAACAAATGAAGATGGAAGCGCAACATGAACTACTACTACAACCAAACTAAGCGCAAGGAATAGTTTAAGCACCAAAATACAACCTGTCCTGATCCACGCAAGCTCTGCTGTTTCTTTTTTGATTGTTTTGAATGTCAGACCCATTATATCCTCGGGAGTTGTCTATCGATTACGTGTTAGGAAACTTATGCTTACGACAAAGATTGTTTTTGTAAGCTAAGAAATTGGCGTATTGTGCAGGAAGCAATTCTCTGCACTAGGGAAGGACACAAAAATACACGATGTTCATGGGCGTTATCGTACCGCAAACCGAATATTTGCCAGATAAACGGCGCCTTTGGGAGTTTGATCAAACACAAATATAACTTTACGAAGATTAGTCACGTCCAAGGAAGCATTGTTTTGTTTAAACTTAGACAGAGGAATTCGTATTTCACGTAAAATCGGTAAGGTACCATTCTGCGATGGATCTCGTGGTGGGCCAATCAACTCCTTCTTTAACTCAGTAAAAGAAATCGTTGAATACGAGGTTAAGGTATCAAGTTGAACTTCAGCACTTTGCTGAGCTTGGTCTACAACCTTTATGGTGAAGTTAGTACCTGCTTTATTGCTAATATTAAAATCCTCAGCGCTAAGCGCGGTATTGTAGTCGAGTTGAGGAATCCTAGAAACCCTGAAACTCAAATCCATTGTTGACGCATTTAGAAGAGTAGATCCCGTGTTTGTACTTTCGATATACGGAGCAGGTGAATTGTTAGGTTTATCCCAAAATACTCGAATGGCATACTGATTTGAGTCATGTCGTCCCCAAATGGTGCCATCAGATTTGGCTGTATCGTTGTAGATCGTAATTGGGGCGCAAGAATTAGTAGTTCGGCTAGCATCACAAAATGTATTACTGCCTCGTATTAAAGAACTAATTGAGGGATTAAAATCATCCCAAACATAGTTTTGAGTAGAGTTGGATGCATTGGCGCGAACAGCCGAACGTTCTACACGCGATTTTGTGGCCAAAGCGCTGTTACTGGGTAAATCATAAGAGGGAATGAAATACTTTTGAAAGTTAGGATTGGCTGATGCCCCTACCGTTGCTCGAAAAAACAAAACTATTGCTTCGTCGGCTATATCTTGCTGACTCTGTTTGTCAATTATAGACTTTTGTGAATTATTATCAGAATAATAATCTAAACACGATGGATCATTATAGGTTTCATCTGCCCATACCGAATTAAAATTACGATGGTTTGCTCGCCATACCGTAAGCAACGCATAAAAAATATTATTTGTCGGTTGAGTAGAGGACACGCTCAATCGATTCCCACGATCATATGGAAATACACCTTGCAAATCAAAGATATCCGGGTCACATGTTCCAACCATAACTCCTCTTGATGCGCCACTAGGTACAGGTACAGGACCAAGACCCTGTACCCTGCCATAATCAGTAGGGGCAAGCTCAAAAATTCCTTTTATTACCAAGCCAGGAATTTTATTAGGCCAATTCGGCTCTCCGCGCGGGCTATGAAAGCTAGCATAGTTATAATAAAGATCATATGCTGCCCTTGCTGCCTGTCCAGTGCGCGAATGCCCTAACAAACCTACATTTTGAAAATCCAGCACGCCTTCTAAACCATTAGGGGCTAAACCTATCTGTCCAGGTATGTCATATGATGGTTTTTTCGCTCCGGATTGGCTCCATAGATGCCACAATTCCATATGCTTTAGGAACAAACGTCCTCGTTCGTAAAAATACCCATCATCAAGATACGGGTATGGATTAGGAGCTTGTGTAGTAAGAGATCTATTTGCATTAATTGAGACGACTATATATCCCCAACTTGCCAAATGGCGCGCAGTATAAGCGTAGCCTTCCTGACTGCGAACGACATCTCCATTAGGGCAAGTTCCATCATTTACATAAGGGCCATCCAGGTCATGGTTGCTGACCCGACACGTCCCATGATTCCCAGGCATCATAAAAATCAATGGATGAAGCGAACCGGCTAGAGTTTTGGGACGGTAAACTTGCGCCCATATCTCTATTTTTCTAAATGCTGACGGATTAATTATTTGAGGTTGACCATAAAATATTTCGTTTTCTGTGGCTTCCTTAAATTTATAGAACCCTTCAGTTATTTCCTCGGGACCCATAAGCTGAATTGGATCCAATAATTCCTGATTTGGGACAATATATGCATATGATGGGTTTTGTATACAAAAAAAGATAACACACAACAGGATACTGATTGTAATTTGTAGTTTGTGATGGGAGAGTTTCATTTTTATTCTGGACGCAGCCAATCTGGAATTACCTAGTGCTTAATTACTGAGATGTAAACATTGCGATAGGCCTTTATAGCCTCTTCAGGGGACATGTTCGATCCTTCGATCTTCTCTAACTGGTCTTGGTACGAATTGAAGGTCGAAGCTGACATACCAGTTGTTGTCGCATCTCTCAGAACAACATAGGTGAGCTTATAGTATGAATTCATAAGCTCTCTAGCAGGATCAACAGTCAAAACATAGGGGACCAATTGATCCATATTTTTCAGTAGAACCCCAGATGCTTCAAATACCTGCGCATCCAAATCGAACAATTCTTGCGCAGTTTCAACTTTTAGATGCTGACCGTCTAACCAGAACTTATCACTCGCAGATGCTGAGGCTTTTTGAATGATGGTTTCGAATGAGGAAAAAACATAAGGCACAGCGGTAGGGTCGCTTGTAGGGGTAGATGCGGCACGAGTTGCATGGTCCCGAATACGATCATAATTGAGTTTAAGTTTATCAACAATATCGACCCATTTTTTCGACAGCACCTCATGATAGACAAATTTATTCTTACTGAATTTCCCAAAATACATAATTGGAGATCCAGTCTGAAAAAAAATATCTTCCCCCTCATTAATTGTATCCAAAACTTGTTTAGTGACACCTATAATATGAAGTTCTTGTATGTTAATGACAGCACGTTCAGCGTCAGCACTGCTACGACTGTTAATTAACTCTTTTCCACCGATTAAAATCACATTTCTGCCTGCTGAATATCGGATAGGTATTGCAGACCAAAACTCAAAAAAATAAAGATTGTATTTATCGTCATATCCAGTCGGTCGGCGTGTGGAAATGGTGGATGGAGTAACCCCAACATTATTCTGAGGGGAGAAATTAGTTGAAGTAGCAATAGGATTAATTGAAGTTGGGATAGGTGTAGTAGAAGTTGAGCATGATGTAAAAATAAGAAGGATGGAACTGCATAAAATTATATATTTTATTTTCTTCATATTTACTCGTTACACCAAGTCTTTTCTACATAGTACAAGACGAAAAAGTTGCTGTCAAGAGTGCAGAAGCAGGTCGCCGTAGTATAGTGCATCGCCATCCACCAGTTTGGTAAGATCGACACTGCGGTAAGGCAAGCGCAGGGTGCTGGGGAGGTCTGATAGACAAAGGACATGGCGGTTCTCCTAAAACATCGGATCGTCGCCACGTGCGGAGCAGGCGGGTTAGCGCCAGATGCGCCATGCGCCTGCTCAATGGTGCTGCCTTATTGCGAATCTGCACAGTTTGACGGCAGTGAATCTGGTGCTCCGTCGCACCCACCAAAGCGGAGATTGGTGCCACCTACTCCCTGCCAGTGGTACAAGTGCTGCACCCGGTCTGCAATGCGATCCCCGAAGGTCGCGCGGAATTGGGCGCTGGACAGGTTGGTGGTGATGAGGGTAGGCAGCAATTCGTTGTAGCGCTCTGAAATGACATCATAGACATTGCGCCGCAGGTCGTCCGAAATGGCTTTGGTGGCATTCAGGTCGCCCATATCATCCAGCAACAGGAAGGGTACTGAAGCGGCGGCCTCGATGATCTCTTCATAGCTGGTGACACTGTTTTCTCGGTAGGTCTCGCGCACTTTGCGGATGAACTTCGAGAAGTCGATCCACAGCACGCTTTCACCTCTCCTGGCCCGTTCCAGCAGGACGCAGGACGCCAGACCCGTTTTACCTCGTCCCACACCTCCCGACAGCACCAGCCCATAGCGCGGGATACCATCCACCTCCAATGTCCCTTGCGCGAATAAGCCGCAGTAAGCACGCGCTTTCTCCTTCCCGGCACGCTCGGCTTCCGACTGGGCATCCCAGGAGCGGAACGACCATGCCCGGTAAATCCGGGGAACGCCCCCAGTTGACATCAGCCGATCAAGCCGTGCCTGCCGTTGTTTCTCCAACAGACACGGGCAGCTCGTCGCGCTGAGGTGCGAGCCGGGATGATCCTCCCGTACCAGATGCGGCGAGAGTTTGGGCGGAATCGGATACTCGGTTCCATCCGTTAGCGTCAGGAAATGCAACGTCTCGCTCCCACCACACTGGGGACACGCTGCCGGGTCAAGACTTAACGCCGGGGAGCGGTTTGGGTCTTGAGAAATCTGGCGGGCGCGTTCCTGAATCTCTCGAATCGAAAGCAACGGACGAGACTTGGGTTTGCGTAACATGAACTTCTCCTTTCGTTTGCAACCACGCATTGAGATGACGGGCGACATATTCGAGCGGGATGCATTTCCCGACCCACAACTGCGCTTGGCTATGGGTTTGGACAAATTCCACGATTTGGGCCGGGGTAATGCCTGCCTTGACCAGAGCGGAGGCAATCGCGCCATAGCGCCCATAGGGATTCCCTCGCTCGATAGGCTTGGCGGGGAGCGCGGCGAGATACGCATCAATCAGCGCGACATGCGGGGAAGGCGGGGGTGGCGCGGAACCGGGGGTGGATGGGGCAGCCGTCCCCACTGTGAGCGCTGGCAAGGCGCTGGTTCCATTGGGATCAATGTTCGTTTCGGCATTGGAAAAGAGCGGCAATGAAATAGTTCCATCACCCGCCGCGACGGAGGTCGCGGAAGGTATGTGTGTTTGGTCTTGTGTTTTTCCTTGTGTTTTATTGGGTATGTCCGACATACCCCTGTTCGGTATGTGGGACATACGCTTTGGTGGTATGTGCGACAGACCAGTATGTGGGACAGACCGGGTATGTCCAGCATACCGGGCGGCACGGGTTCGGTTTTGGCTGCGTTGCATCCGTTCGTGTTGACGCGCTCGTAGTCCTTCCAGATCGACACCTTCGTCATAGTTGAGTCGCCAGACTTGTCCGGTATGATCAGGACTACCCACCTTCCGGAGCAGTCCAAAACGTTCCAGCGCTGCCAGTGCCGGAAGGATTGCTTGTCGGTTCAAGCCACATGCCTCGAACCGACTCAGGCTAATCGGAGCCTGCCGTTCGTGGATACGGTCATGCCAGCCGAGGATCTGCCGGGTAGCGAAGGACAGCACGATCCATTCCGGCGGGGTGAGTAGCGGGAGAATCTCATCGACCAGTATATTTGGCGTCTGGAAGCTGTTGGGGATATACGCATTCGGCATTACCAGTCCTCCAGATCAATGCGCTGATCGGGTTCAATCCGGTCTGAACTCGGATAGTGCTCTTTGGTGGCCGACGCTATCCGGGTTGAACCCGGATTATCAGCTATAAAGCGCTTCCGGCATTGCTGTTTCAATGACTCATTGAGGCGGAGCGAGGTTTGCACGCGAGAGCCTGGTTTTCGCAGTTGGGTATGGTCACCGTTGATGTCAACCACAATCCGCCCGGTGTTAGGACGCACTGTCAGCTGTAGCTTGCCGATGCTGGGCAGGGTGACCAGTTCACCACTGGCGACTTCTTCAGCCACCGAGGCAAGGTAGAGTTCGACGACCTGCCGAGCATGTTCGCGGGTAACGCCCCGAACTTGACGGGTCACGTGAATGATGCGGTTAGTGTGGTTCATGGCTTCTCCGTCGGTTTCACGATAAAAGATTGCTCGAGAGCTGCTTCGGTCTCCTTGAGCAGTGGTTCCCAGGAACGGCTGGCAAACGCCAATGCTTTGTCGAACACCTCGCGGAAGTTGAGAGATTGTTTGGTCGTGGCAGCGAGTACCGGACTCTGCAACTGCCAGAGGAAACCCAGCGTGACCAGGTTATTCCACAGGAGTTCATCTTTTGCCAGCATCACTGTTTCCCGCAAGCCACGCTGGAAGTGACGCCGGGAGCCGATGATCTCCTCCTCATTGTCGAGGTACTGGCGGATCGCTTCGCGTACCAAATCCGGGACAGTGATTTGTGGGCCGCGCTGGTCGCGGAGTTGCTCCAGTTTGTGCTGCATGGCGGCGGTCACATAGACATTCAAACGGGCATCGAAACGCTTAGGTTCAGACATGAATTTTGCTTCCTTGGTAATAGTCAAACCGAATAGCGGCAACTTGCAGCGCCGTGTCAGGTGCCCGCGCTGACACCTGACACCTCCGGCCCCGGAACAGAGATGAACCTGTCCCGGTGCGCCGAGGCACAAGACATGTGTTTCTGTAACGAGCAGCGTGCCGCTGTGAGCCGCGCTGAGCGCGGAACCAAGCCGCCCCGGCGACTGAGGGGCGAGGTGTTAACCTCGCAACGGCTGCTGTCGCAGACCGTTGACCGCACGCAGCGCGTGCGGGGTGAGCGCCTGCCAGGGCGCTCACGATACACTTGCCCCCCCGAACTGTTGCGAAATGATGATCCATTGTCCATTCCTTTCTTTCAGAAAAAGCCAATATCAAACGAAGGTGAAGAGGTTTCTGGCGACGGTAAATCCAGATTTTCAGAGGCCAACGCAGGTTCAACCGGCGTCCCGTTCAATGCAATGTTGACAACTTGCTCGGCTATCTCGCCGTGCTTCAAATGCCGTTCCAACTCCCGTCCAAAACGCCATTCCAGACCGAGTTCCCGATCCAAAATCCCCGCCCAATTCTGTTCCGCAATGCGATTCAAGTTGGTGTCCCGATCCAGCCCGCCTTTGTTGCGAACCACATCCCGTTCCTTCACCATTGGGCATTCCCGACCTGCGAGGGTTGGCACACTTCCCGCACAAAAGAGATGGGTATGAAGCATTTGCCGTCCCGGTGCCGCTTCATCCGTAGTTTCGCGGTCATGGATCACAAAAGCTGCCTCTGGCATGGCTAAATCACGAGCGTGATACCAATCGGTGATGGTTTGAATCGTGAGTTCCTGTAGCACTTCCCGGCGCTGGTGTTCAGGCAACAAGGTCATTAAGTCGGGGTCAGGCGACAGGACAAAGTGATGTGCCAGAATATATTGACCCGCGAGTTGCTGACTGTTAGCGAATACTTCACGCCAGTTCCGTCCCAACCCTCCATCAATCCAGCGCTCCGCTCCGTTCTCAGGAATAACGTGGTGGGCATCCTCCCTAAACGTGACATATTTGAGCAGTGCCTTGTAGCCGCTATGCCCCTGCGCATCCGGTTTTTTATAGCGCCACGTTGCCATACAAATCGGCTTGCTCATGATTGAACCTCCTTTCTCATCCTCAAGCCGTCAATTGATCCACACTTTCAGAATTTCCCCTAGCGGATTTCCGCGCTTTAGCGCACACAAATTAT
Source organism: uncultured Anaerolineaceae bacterium (assembly GCA_964432445.1). Taxonomy (GTDB): domain Bacteria; phylum Chloroflexota; class Anaerolineae; order Aggregatilineales; family UBA2796; genus JBBRMW01. The sequence goes on along the minus strand of CAYSOC010000134.1, from coordinate 510 downwards.
TAGAAATTTTGTGGCCTCATGCGCCGATTTCCGCGGGGTTATGCGGACACTCTCCGCTACACTGACTGGCAATGGGTCGGGTCGTTAGCGGTGTGTGGTGTGGATGGGTTTTAGAGTACGGGAGAACGGGGCGAATGTCGATTGGTCAATCAAAAGACACTCCAAAAATACTCCTTTTCTGTCCCGTTGGTTTTCGCGCTGGCAAGGTAGATGGGTTTAACTCAGGGAAGTTGGAACAGAAAGCAGCAGGGAGTGAGGGATGAGCAAGCGTCGTGGTTTACCCGTCAAAAGGAGCGAATTGCATCCCATTCGGGTGGAATATGTACCGCCAACGGATGCTGAGATCGAACACTATGCCCACCAACTGTGTGAACGCCTCGCGGCGCATGATCCCGCTTTTGCTCATTTTGAGATTCGGAATGGCTTGAGTGGATTCCTGAAACTGGTGGCTGCGCTGTCGGCCAAACAGAAAAACAAAAAGCTGCTTGAAGAAAATGTTTTGGAGACGGA
>CAYSOC010000133.1:0-18748 GCA_964432445.1 uncultured Anaerolineaceae bacterium | reverse complement strand
GGGGATATATCCCTGCGGAGATTTCACCATCCCGATTGTTCCACCAACATAAACAATATAAACGGCTTTTTTCATATTTGCTCTTCCGTGCAGATTTTCGACTAGCAGAAACGTAACCGGATTAGCGTTACAGGACGTTCCTTATCGACATTAAAAAATTGTTGTTCCGCATTGCAGGCACGTTTTGCCAGATCAAACATAAAATCTTTCGCGGGTGGTTCGACAGCACCTGCGATTATCCAGAGATAGCCGTGATAACCCTGTAGCCACTTTTCCAGCGCCGAACGGGATTCGCGTTCAATTCCGAAAACCTGCCATGTGCGAGGGTATAGCCAGCTTCTTGCCTGAAAATCGCCCAGCCGTTGCGTCAAATTCGGCGCATAGTAGGCCATTGGCAAGGAGGATTCATCATGTATATGCAGCACAGGCGCAGGATTATTGTTCAGAAAAGCGGCGATTTCCCGATAAGGGCGTTTGGGTTTTCCCGGCACAATTGGATAGACAATCGAACCGAATAACATTAGAAGGGCGAGCAGCAGTAACAATGTCGGCGCTACCGAACGCCGCCGCGCTACGCTCACACCACCCGCCAACATCACCACCAGCAAAGGCGATAGGAACGCAAATGAGCGATCCAGGTAAATCGGTGGGCGTATCAACGAATAGAGCAGTATTGGGATAAGTACCCCGAAATAGAGCAACCAGCACAGCGCCATGTTTCTGCCAATTCGCACCGAGCCATTATAGATCGCGTTCCATGTGCCGAGTGTCAGCGCCAGCATTGGTAATATCACCTCAACAACCGTGAAACTGGATGGAAGGGTATCTCCAAAGATCAGGTAGGAGGTTGTCATGATCGGTTGGGCTATTGTAGGTCGGGTGATCCAGAAAGCGGTAAGCACAGCGCCCAATTGTCCGAAAGCAATAAACGCCTGTGGCAGGAACAGCACCCCAATGACCAGATCGGCAACCAGCCAGACACGCCATTTAGCACGCGGTTCACTGCCCCCGATCAGCCAAAGATGGGCGATGACGATCAACAGGGCGTTATAGTAATGCGTATATAATCCCGCAAGTGTGGCAATGACGTAGAGCGGCAAGCCATAACGATGCCCCCGCACTAATCCAGACAGCCCGACCAGCGACCAAACACCGCATAACAAGGAGAGTGCATATTGCCGCGCCTCGTGACCATAATAGGTCTGAAACCCACAGATTGCTCCCAGCCCCAGTGCAATCAACGCCACCCGGCGCGTGAACAGTAACCGCGCGAGATGGTACATTCCCGGCAGTGCCAGCATCATGCAAAAGGCGCTCGGAAGCCGCAATGCCAGTTCACTATCCCCCGCCAGACGTACCCATAGCGTCAACAGAAAAAAATAGAGCGGCGGGTGAACATCGCCCGCAACGCCCTCGATCAGTAGCGAATCTGGTGATGTTTGGGTAGCGATGCGCTGTGAGAAAACTTCGTCAAACCACAGGCTTTCGTGGGCGATCCCCCACACGCGCAGCAGGCAGCCAACTATCAGGGCAAGCAATACCAGCGCTAAAAAACGGCGCGACGACATGAATAGGGCAGATTATGGGTAGCGAATCCCACGATCACGCGGCGTCGGCGTCTGGAATGGCGTCGGTGTAACCTGGTGCGGATCATAGGTTGGCATCATCGTTGCTGTCGCTGTCGGTGTGCGCGTTGGTGGACGGGTCTGGCTAATCGGGCCATAGTTTTGTCCGGGGATGACCGCAATATCGGGAACGGGCCAATAACGAATCCATGCCCGCCCGACAATCAATTTGCGATCTATCGGGCCAAAGCTGTGCGAATCGTGGCTATTGGGACGGTTATCGCCCAACACGAAGTATTGTTCATCATCCAGTATCCACGAGCCATCACAACCGGATGTGCAGAAACGCGGGATATACGCCTCTTCCAGTTCCGTTCCGTTGGCATACACGCGCCCCTGTCGGATTTCTACCAATTCGCCGGGAAGCCCAACCACACGCTTGATGAAATCTTCGGAGGGGTCTTGTGGATTATGCAGAACAACGACATCGCCACGCTGCGGTTTGCCAAAATAATAGGCAAAGCGATTGACAATTACAAGCTGGTTTGTATAAAAATTCGGCTGCATACTCGCGCCCTCGACAATAGCGCGGGCTGTCGCCAGATTGACCAGCGTGTAAATTGTTGCAATCAGCAGCAGCATTTCGACTGCATCGCGTAACAACGTATGCCGCGATGCCAGATTCGGGCGTTGAAGGTCTTGCTTTTGGGGTTGTTCGTTCTGTTCTGGCGAATTGGCGCTCTGATCAGTCATGCGATCTACCAACCATGCTCCAGACGGGCGATCAGACGTTCCGGCATATCAATACGGCGCATCTTGTCCTGCGTGACTTTAATCGGGTACGGAATACGGCGATGTTCCCAGATCATCTTTTCAACTTCGAGGATGGCATAAGCAGCATCCGGGTTACTATCACGCGGCTGACCAATGCTGCCGGGGTTGATGATCAGGCGATGCCCGTTCAACAGGCGCGGTTGCCGATACTGGGGTTGGAGCGCGTCGGTGTCGCCCCGTTCACTCAGCAGCTTGTAAATTACAGGCGTATGGGTATGCCCGACCAGACAATAGGGCGTCTCGAAATGCGGGAAATTGGACGAGGCGATCATCGGATCGAGGATATATTCCCAAACGGGTTCGCGCGGGCTACCATGCGCCAGCGTGAATTGTCCAATGACAAACGTCGTCGGCAGAGCGTTCAGGTATTCCATGTTTTCGCTGGTCATGACTTCGGTAGTCCAATTGACCGCCTTGCGTGCGTCGGCGTTGAAGGTACGGATGTCCAGCCGTCCAAGCGTTGCCCAGTCATGGTTTCCGGCAAGGCAAAGGTGCGGCAACGTCTTTAGCAGGTCGCAGCACTCATTCGGGTCGGGGCCGTAGCCGACCACATCGCCCAGACACCAGACATAATCCCATTCCCCTTTTGCGTCGGCTAACACCGTTTCAAACGCAGCGAGGTTCGCATGTATATCGGAAATAATCAAAACGCGCATCGACGAGATCGCCTATAGATAGAATAGCTTGACAATCGTTTATAGTATCACGTTTGTTGTATCCCTGCGAGTGGGCCACCCAACACAAAGTCGTCAAAGAAATTGTCGGATCACCCTTATCTGCCACCTATACGACCTGTGGTTGCAATTCCTGTGCCAGCGGATCACGCAGGATAGTATAGAGCTTGATCGCCTCATTGCTCAGTCGGGTGGCCTCTTCAGCTTTTCCGCGTAGCCGCGCCACCTGTGCGCGCACACTCAAGGCATCAGCTTGCCCCTTGCGATAGCCCCATTTACGCGCCAGACTTTCGGCTTCCAATGCAAAAGTATCGGCCTGCTCACGGTGATCCAAATTCAGATGAATCTCACCAAGCCGCGCCAGCGTCCGTATAATGTTTTCCTGATCATTCAGCGAACGGCTGACGGGGAGCGCGGCGTTCACCAGTTCCAGCGCTTCTTCTGGCTGTCCCTGCGCAAGGACAGTACGCGCCAGTGTCGTCTGGAAAACAGCTTTCCAGCGTGCATCGCCTGTCAGGTCTGCCAGCGTCAGCGCCTGACGGAATAGTTCGCGGGCAGTGGTGTAGTCTTTCTGGAGATGATACGCTTGCGCCAGATTGTTTGTTTGCACCGCAATAATCAGGTTATCACCCATTGAACGGCTGATCGCCAATGCTTCTTCGAGCATTCGTATCGCGTTATCGGCGCGGCCTGTTGCCAGAAAGAACCAGCCATAATTCCCCAAACGGAGCGACTCCGAACGGCGATCCCCGGTCTGGCGGGCAAGCTGAATCGCTTCCTGAAAGAACGATGCGGCTGTTTCGGTTTCTCCCAGATCGGTGTACAAATTGGCAACATTGGAAAGCACAAGTCCACGAGTGGCAGCGTCCTTGACGCTGTTTAATATCACAGTAGCGCGTTCGTAATCCGGCAAGGCGGCATTGATGCCACCAAGCGCACGCTTCGCCATCCCAATATCACAGATGACGCGCGCCGCCATTGATGCCTGCCCGCTCTGCTCGAAGAGTTCCAGCGCACTCCCCCAATAATCGAGCGATTTTTGCAGTTCTCCGCGTTCGTTATATGCTGTTCCGATCCGCCGGAGGGCTTTCGCACGCGCCAGACCATTTGTTGAATCTGCCAATTCCAGCGCGGCGTTGAATGTTTGCAGTGCGCGCTCTGGATCACCGTTTGCGTTGTAGAGTGCGCCGAGCGTCAACAGAGCATCGCCGTGTGCCTCTTTGTCGGTGAATGTCCCGGTCTCATAGAGGTTCACGGCAGATTCAACGGCTTTCACCGCTTCGGTTGGCTGGTTGATAGCACGGTAAATTTCACCAAGCAGGGTTTGGACTTTGGCCTCCAGACTACGATTTGCTTCCGACTGCGCCTGCGACAGGACGCGCTGCACCTGCGAGAGCGCCATGTCAAACTGCCCCACGCGAAAATGAATGGTCGCCCGATTGAGCAATCCAGTATCGTGATAGCCTTCATCCGGCACAGTGACGCGCGAGGCTAATTCTTCGCAACGCTCGTAGAGCTTGAGCGAATCCTGTAATTGTCCGGCATCGAACAGCCCTGATGCTAATGCAGATGTCCAGCGTAATTCCTGTGCGATGTCGCCCGCCTGCTGTGCCAGGCGTATCGCTTGGGTGAGCAGTCGAAAACCGCGATCCGCTTCGTTGATCATCAGATGTGCCTGTCCAAACAAGCCTACGGCGAAGGCCACCGCGCCAGATTGATAGGCAACGGGTGTGCCTTGCAATTTCTCTGCTGCTTCCCGCAACAGTCGAATCGCATAGCTGGCGTTGTTCTGCCGAAGATATACACCGCCGAGATTAGCCAGCGTTAACCCGATAATTGCAGGTGAGTTGCTGCTCCGGGCAATTTCCAGCGCCTGTTCGAGAGTCGTCTGCGCTTTTTGGGGCAAACCACGCCGCAGGTAGTGCGCTCCGAGATTACCAAGCGCGCGCGCCCGCCTTTCCGGGTTACCGAGTTTTTCCGTTAGCGCGACGCTTTCCTGTAGCGATTGTTCGGCTTCCTCGAACTTTCCGAACTCTGTTTGCAATGTACCAATCAGACCAAGAAAGACTTCCTCACCGGCCTGTGAACTCTGCGCACGCGCCATTTTCAGTCCGTTCTCATAACGTTCCAGCGCGGTTTCATACTGTCCATCTTTTCTCGCCCTATCGCCCGCTTCTGCCAAACTTTGCAAGGCAGCATCTTCAGCCGAAAGTGCGTTCCTTTGCCCTCGCAGCCGCGCGAACCAATTTTGCACGGACATGATTTTTACCTTTATTGATTGGGGCGATCTTAACACGCTATCTGGCAACTGGACATTTGCATATTGAAAGAAATTATCGCAAAAAAGATTTCGTTCAGGCTATATTCAGGGAATGACAACATATATTCAAATCACGGCTGGCTCATTTATATTCAAGGCACGTTTGGAAGTTGAAAACGCACCGCAGACCTGCGCTGCATTCCTGAAACTCCTGCCCTACCGCCAAAAACTGATTCACGCCCGCTGGAGCGGTGAAGCCTGCTGGATTCCGTTGGGGGATTTTCAGTTGGGCGTAGGCTATGAAAACCCGACCAGTCACCCGTCGCGCGGGGATATTTTGTTTTATCCGGGTGGGATTAGCGAAACTGAAATTCTGTTTACCTATGGGAGCGCTTGTTTCGCAAGCAAGGCAGGACAATTGGCAGGCAATCATTTTTTGACTGTGGTAGAGGGAATGGAAAATCTCGCTGAGTTAGGTCGGTTGTGTCTCTGGCAGGGCGTACAGGATATTATGTTTGAACCTGCCCCGGAGACGTAAACGTTTTCCTGCTAACTACGATTTTCCTTCCAGTTGCGGAAAGCGTGCAATAACTCGCTGCGGCCTTCCGGGTGGATGTTACTTTCGGAGAGCCGTCCGGTCACCCGAATCGTGATCCGCATTTGTTCGACATAACGGGTGCATCGCGTGCAGGTCGCCAGATGTGCATCAAAGCGTTTATGCTCGTCTGGCGTCAATTTACTTTCCAGATAGTCGGTGACGATTTCCACTAGCTCCTGACAGGTTAACGGATTCACAGCCATTTGTTGCCCATTTTTTCTACTTTTCGAGATATTTTTCAAGCGCCCGCCGCACCGCAGACCGTGCGCGGTGTAACAACACCCGTTGATTAGTCTCGGAAATTGTTAAAATGTTGCAAATTTCGTCGGAACTCAATCCCTCAATATCGCGCAGCGTAATCACTTCGCGTTGATGTGGGGAAAGCTGTTCGATGGCACGGTAGACCTGTTGCATGGTTTCTTCGGAAAGGAAGCGCTCTTCGGGGATTTCGCCCCAGTCATTCGGTGTAGTTACCCAATGTCCCGGATTGCGGGGGTGATCCGGCGGGAGAAAATATTCAGGATCGACAGCGGGGGCGCGATCATCTTCCTCGGCAGTCAGAGGAACATATCGACCTTCGCGTTGCGCCCGCGTGCGCGCCTGATTGACGAGGATGCTGAAAATCCATGTTTTCAGGGAGGAGCGCCCTTCAAACTGCTTCAAACCGCGCAGGACGCCGATCCATGTTTCCTGTACTACGTCTTCGGCAATTTCCTGTTCCCGAACATAGATCAACGCTACACGAAGCATGGACGCATAATATAAATCCAGCAATTGCGTAAACGCTTCTTCGTTTCCGTCGCGGAGTTGTTCTATGAAGTGTATATCCGTGCGTGACGGTTGCAGAATTATTTTTTCTTGCGAATTTTCCATATCAGGAACGTAGTTTGCGTGTTTCGGCGCTAGAGCGTCCCAACGTTTGCAGCATCAAATCCGGACGATTGCTGATAATCGAATCGACTTCCAGATCACGCAACACCATCGCACGGGCAGGATCATCTACTGTCCATGTGTTCACGCGATAGCGGTTGGTATGCGCCCATTTCATAAACTCGGCATCTATCATGGTATGAACAGGATGGCGTGCCTCGTGTGGAAGCCCGATCATAAACAGGCGCAGCCATGATGGAGTATCTGCGCTGTAAAGAAAACCCAAAGGAATATTCGGCGCGAGACGGTGAAAGCGGCGCAGGGCAAACGGATTGAACGAGGAAATGATGACACGATTTTGCAGATTCCGCTTGCGAATAACGCCAAGAACAGCCATTTCCAGAAACGTCGGACGAATGCCCACCGATTTCAATTCTACGTTGACGATCAAATCCCCGGTGGCTTCAAAAGCCTCATCAAGTGTCGGGATACGTTCGGAACGGAACGTGTAATCGAAATGGCTGCCTGCATCCAGTTTTTTTAGTTCACGGAGCGTCTTGTCGCGTACCTTGCCTTCGCCATCCGTCGTTTTGTCTACGGTGAAGTCGTGAATGACGACAGGGATGTCATCGGCAGAAAGCAAGACATCCAGTTCCACCCCGTCTGCGCCCATCTCCCGCGCAAGGCGAAACGCCGCCAGTGTATTTTCCGGGGCGTCATAACTAGCGCCACGATGCGCCAGTATCAATGGTCGGCGGCGATATAAATCCTGTAGGGGTAGGCTGTGAGTGATCAAGGCAAGCCTCACACACTAGAATCGGCTTTATCCCATTATAGCGCAGCCAACGAATTACGGGATAGTTCCGATCATATAAAAATTAGGCGGGCGCAACCAGATGGCTTGTCACATTGAACGAATCGACTTCCCAGCGGTTTATCGCAGGGGCAAAGGTCAAAACGGTACGCGAGGTGTTTTCGATGTGATTATGCCGCTCGGCGCTATTCAGATTTAGCGCCATCAGCGTGATACGAATTGTGCCGCCGTGCGTGACCATAAAGATATGATCTTCCGAACGAGTACGCTGAATTTCGTCAATCAGACTCAACATACGCAGACCCACCTCTTCCTGACTTTCGCCACCCGGACGACGAACAGTGTAACCGCCAGCACGCACCGCTGCCACTCGTACAGCATCCCATTCGTCTACTTCTTCGGCGGTCAGCCCCTGCCACTCCCCAACATCAATTTCCCGCAGCCGTGCATCCAGCACCACCGGAAGTTTGGTGAGATTGGAAATATATTCGGCAGTCTGACGCGCGCGCGGCAAATCGCTGGAATAAATCAGGGAAGCATCGGTGTTCGCCAGTGCGAGCGCAACCTGTTGCGCCTGACGGTGGCCTTCTTCGTTCAGACCGATGTAAGCATGTCCCTGCCATTTGCCGCGCACATTCCATTCAGTCTGACCGTGCCGGATTAAGGTGAAGCGGGTAGGCATATGAATAGTTTCCTGTTCGGTGAATGTCTCATTGTATCATTACCCGGCACTGTTCAGGAATTGTTAAGCTACTGTGGGATGCGATAAATCATCACACGCCCTTTGTTGTCGATCCCTGCTGCTCTATCAGAGCCGCCCAATACATAAAGGGTTTGCCTGACCCCAACCAATGGGTTACCGTGAATAGCGAACGGTAAGGATGGCATATATTTCCACTGGCGAAGCGTCGGATGATAAGCCTCAACACTATACAATGCTTTTGCTCCCTCAGCGAATACCTCTCCGCCAGCAACGAAAATATGCTCACCGATCACTGTTGCCCCGAAGCCGGAACGCATCTCTTGCATCGGATCGCCAAAAACCCACGTATCCGTTACAGGATCGTAAACTTCAACGGTGTTGAAAACCTCGCCCGACCAACGACCTGCCAGCGCGTAGATTTTGCCATCCAATACTGCTGCGGCGAGATGCTCACGCGATTCCCTGAGATCGGCACGTTTCGTCCAGCTATCCGTCGCGGGATCATAGCGAAGGAGCGCTTTCGATCCGCCCGTACCGCCGAGGACAAACAGGTAATTGCCAAACGAGACTGCCGCGCCTGCATAGCGCGGTTCTGGCATCGGCGCGACGACAGACCATGCGTCTTTTTTGCGATCATATTTCCATGCGGTGTCCGTCGCTCCACTAGAATCGTTTCGACCCCCACCAAATACGTATACGTAATCATCTAACGCCGCAACCATCAGATGATTACGACCTTCCGGCAGAGGGCTGAGTTTCTTCCATGTTTCAAGATAAACATTAAATTCTTCAAACGCATCCGTTCCACCGAAACCACCTGGTACGTAGATCAAATCACCCACAGCCGCCGCTGCCATCTCCGAGCGTGGCGTCGGCATGGTATTCGTGCTTACTGCCCAGCGGTTCTGGTCGATATAGCGAATAACACAGGTGGCCTGTATCGGCGGCGGTAACGTTACCGGGGTTGGCTGCGAGAGCGCAGCAGACTGGGTAGCACTAAACATCAGAAACGATACACAGATTACGAGCGCAATTGTTGTGACGAGGACGTTGTTTTTATTCAATCTTACAAATTGATTTTTCATCCTGACATCCTGCTTTATATTGCCTTCTAAAGTTGTACACATCGGTAGAAGACGCTGCCACCGGATTCGGGCATTCCCGATTAAGAGTTTGATGAACCTCTTGACAATTTAAAAAATGCGCTGTAACCTTGAAATATAACGTTACCGATAACGTAACGTAACACAAAGAGCGTTATTTTGGTTCATTATGGCAAACTCGCAACGAATAACAATTTCTGATATTGCAAAGGCAGCCAATGTCTCCAAAATGACGGTTTCCCGTGTCTTGAATGGGCAATCGGGTGTTTCGGAGGAAACGCGGCAGCGTATCCAGCAGATGATGGAAACGCTTGGCTATGTTGCGAATCCTGCGGCGCGAACACTGCGCGGTTCATCAAAGGTCATCGGATTGGTACTGCCCGGTCTAACTTCTCCCTATATCGGTGCAGTCCTCTCCGGGATCGCCAGTGCAGCAGAACAGTTCGATTATGGCCTGATGCTCTATACGCAAGGTAGCACGGATAACGTCTCACGCTCGGCCTATTACGCTTCGTTACTCAGTAATGGTCTTTCGGATGGTGTTCTGCTGGTGGTTCCCTATGACTACGACGTGTTGATCGAGGCTTTCAAAAAGCACAACATGGCCTATGTCATTGTTGATCATCACGGAGCCACAGAAAACGAGCCAGCGGTGACTGCAACCAATCGCAAGGGTGTACTGGATGCGATGCGCCACTTGCTCGCGCTCGGACACACGCAAATCGGCTTCATCACAGGCCGAATGGCGCTGGGGTGTTCACAGGATCGCTTACAGGGATATCGAGACGGGCTTGCAGAAGTCGGGCTACCCTATGATCCCGAACTGGTGCGCGAGGGTGATTTTCACCAGCTAACCGGGTTTCAATTGGGGCAGTCCTTGCTCGGTATCAAGCGACAACCAACCGCGATCATAGCCTCTAACGACGAAATGGCGTTCGGGGTGATGGATGCAGTCAAGGATGCGGGATTACGAGTTGGGCGAGATGTTTCTGTTGTGGGTTTCGATGACGTTCCGATGGCCTCAAGCGTGTATCCACGCCTGACCAGCGTTCGTCAGCCGATGGCCGGGATGGGAGCAGCCGCGCTCGAATTGCTGGTCTTGATCCTTGAAGGACGCAAGCCGATGGGGTTACAGCGGGAACTGGCGACAGAATTAGTCATCCGGGAGTCAACTGGACGGGTGAACCCGTAAGGAGAGCGCAACCGAAAAATAGAAAACATTTATGGTTGAACAAGCCATGAGGCTGCAAAAGCGACCAAACCCTGCAACCTCAGGTGGTAAACGGTTTTCCAAATTTACCTGATTAAAGTTTAAGCACGGAGCGAAAAATGAACAAGTTTTCTCGTCTAATCACGCTGGTCTTGCTTGCCAGTATGCTGGTTGCTATCTCTACCCCGGCGCGTGCTGCGGATGTGGTCACGATCAAACTGTGGAGCATCACCACCGAAGCCGACGGAATGCACAAACCCGTCGATGATGCGATTGCGCGTTACAACAAGGCGCACGATGGCAAGATCAAGGTTGAAGTGACGTATATCGAAAACGACAGCTTCAAGACACAGTTGCAGGTTGCTGTTTCTGGAAATGCCCAACCCGATGCCTTCCAGACATGGGGTGGTGGTCTGCTCCAGACCTACGTACAGGGCGGCGTTGTTCGTGAAATTAAAGACCTCTCTGGTGATGCAGGAAAGAAGTTCAGTGCGGGCGCACTTGCTCCATCGACCTTCGGTGGCAAGCACTATGCTGTTCCCGGCAACGTCGCAGGCGTCTTCCTCTGGACGAACGTTGATCTGTTCAAGGCCAACAGCCTTGCCCTGCCCGATACATGGGACAACTTCATTACCGCGTGCAAGGCTCTGAAGGCGAAGGGTATCACCCCCGTGCAGCTTGGTAACAAGGATAAGTGGCCTGGCGCGTTCTGGCTGATCTATCTGGCGACCCGTGCTGGTGGCCCGGATGCGTTCAGCAATGCCTTCAACCGTGCCAACAAGGGTACATTTGAAGATGCAGCATTCGTTACCGCTGGCGCAAAGATTCAGGAAGCTGTCGATGCTGGTTGCTTTGAAGAAGGTTACAACGGCACAGCGTATGACCAGACCCTGATCGGTGGCGGCCTCGCGGCGATGCAGTTGCAGGGCGACTGGAACCTCCCCGGCATGAAGAATGTCGATAAGGACCTCGTTGAAAAGAGCATCCGCCCATTGCCGTTCCCGACACTCAAGGATGGCAAGGGCAAGGGTACGGATATGGTCGGTGGAACGGGTAGTGCCTATGCAGTCTCTGCCAAAGCGCCTGCCGAAACCGAAGCCGCTCTGCTCGAAATGTTTGGTAGCGATGACTATGCGAAGGCCACTGCGGAAGCTGGTTTCATGCCCGCCGTGATCGGCTTCGACAAGAACATCAAGGACCCGATTGTTCAGGAAATGGCGAAGGCACTCGCTGGCGCGACCTACATGCAGTTGTACTATGACCAGTTCCTGCCGCCCGCACTCGCCCAGGTTCACCTGCAAACCACGCAAGACCTGTTCGGCAAGGCGACCACCCCACAGAAGGCCGCTGCGGATATGGAAGCTGCCGCCAAGAAAGAACTCGACGTAAAGAAGTAGTAGTCAGAACTGAGGCTTGCCGATTGCGTGTATCGGGGGATGCACAGGGGGCGATTGGCAAGCCTCGTTTTTGCGAAAACATGAAGAAATATTTATATTGTCAAGGAATCCTGTAATGGCTCAATCCTCAACCGTGCAGTTTCCCCGATTGAATGGGACAGCACAAATTCGCAAACCCTTTTTCACCGAGCAAAGAATCACTGCAATTTTATTTTTGATTCCCGCATTGATCATTTTTCTGGTGTTTGTTATTTGGCCTATCTTCATGTCGTTTCGTTATAGCGTAGCCCGTTGGGACGGGATCAAGCCCATCGACGAAGCGCCACTTGTAGGTCTTCAGAATTATCAGCGTCTCGTCGAAGACCCGATTTTCTGGAAAGCACTTCGCAACAATATCGTAGTGGTGGTCTGGTCGCTGCTGTCGCAAATCCCGATAGCGATGGGGCTGGCAATCCTGCTCACCGGGAAGGTTAAAGGGTCGGCATTCTTCCGCACGCTCTATTTCGCACCGCTTGTCTTATCCGATGTACTGGTCGGTACGATTTGGAATTGGTTTTTCAACCCAACAATTGGTCTGGCAAACAGCTTTCTGCGGAGTATCGGTGCATCGGGAGGTGCATGGCTTGGCGATCCGAATATAGCCCTGATTTGCATCCTGTTTGTGGCAACCTGGAAATTTCTCGGCTTCTATGTGGTGATTTATATCGCGGCGATTCAGGGAATCCCGGAAGAACTTTACGAGGCGGCGCAGATTGATGGCGCGAATGGCTTGCAATTGCATCGGTTTATCACGATCCCGCTCCTCAGTGTAACCTCTCGTACCAACGCTTTATTGATTATTGTCGGGTCGTTGAAGTTCTTCGATCTGGTCTGGACATTGACGCAGGGCGGGCCATCCAACAGCAGCGAATTGATGGCTACCTATATGTTCAAACAGGCGTTCAGTTCCCAGGACTGGAGCTATGGCAGCACCCTCGCATTTGCACTGTTCTTCATCGCATTCGGGGCAGCAATGGTGTTCACACTCCTGACCCGTAATCGTGACCGGACAGCCTGAAAGGATAAATGAATATGGCGACCATAACAGGATCAAATACGACAACTGTTTTTCTTGCCAGACCGCGTAAACCGCTCCTCCAATACCTTTCGGGCTGGTGGCAATATGCGATTGCGATAGGTTTTGCGGTTCTTTTTGGCTTTCCGCTGGTCTGGATGTTCTATTCTTCATTCAAAACCTCCAGAGAAATTCTGAGAACGATTTGGGCATTCCCGACAGTTTTATCCTTTAGTGGCTATGAGCAGGTACTTTCCAGTTCGTCTTTCGGGATGTACTACGTAAATTCGCTTATCATGGCAGCAGTGAGCGTTCCGTTCCTCACTATCGTGTCAGCGATGGCGGCCTATGCCTTCTCTCGTATCAAATTTCGTGGGAATGGGCTGCTGTTTTACCTGTTCCTCGGTGGGACGATGATACCGGTGCATGTGACCTTAATCCCGCTCTTTATTATGATGCGCGATTTGGGGTTGATCGGAAAGTTGCCTGCGATGGTCTTGCCGTTTGTCGGGTTTGGTCTGCCGACCTCGATTTTCATCCTGCGCGGTTTCTTCGATCAAATCCCATTGGAAATTGAGGAAGCGGCACGTATAGATGGCTGTTCTACGGCGCGCATTTTCTGGCAGATTGCAATCCCGCTGGCTCGTCCCGCGTTAGTCACGGTGATTATTCTGAGTCTGGTCGCAGCCTGGAACGAATATCTCTTCGCGCTGACGTTTGTCGCCTCGAACAATCAGGCATATACCATACCCTTGGGGATTGTTGCGTTTGTACGTTCGCTCGGCGTGACCCAGTACGACAAGATGTTCGCCGGAATGTCCGTTACCGCGCTGCCTGTGCTGGTAATTTATTTCCTGGCACAACGTACCATTATCAAGAGCCTCACCGCCGGGGCGCTCAAGGGCTAACCCGAAAAGAGATATGAAATGTCTACACTAGTCACCGCAAGCCGTGACGGTCTGTATATTGGGGATCAGTTGATCCCCATTTATTCGGGAACGGTGCATTACTGGCGGCTTGAGCCGGAACTTTGGCAGCCGATTCTGGAAAATGTGCGTGCGCTCGGCTTCGAGATGATCGAAACCTATATCCCCTGGGCAATCCACGAAATAGCGCCGGGGGAGTTCGATTTTGGAGAACACGATCCATACAAGGATTTGCCGCGTTTCCTGAAAATCTGTCGTGAATTAGGAATATGGGTTTGCGTGCGTCCGGGGCCGCACATCAATGCGGAACTGAGCGGATTTGGTTTTCCCTTCCGTGTATTAGAAGACCCGGAAGTATGGGCATATACGGCGACAGGTTCACCAGCGATCACGGATCGGTTGCCGCAGCCGTTCGCCATCCCCAGCTATGCCAGCGAAAAACTCTTTGAGGAAACAGGCAAATTCTTCGATGTACTCTGCCCAATCCTGACCGAACATCTTGCGCCAGATGGTGCGATTGTGGCGTGCCAGGTTGATAACGAGATGTGTTACTTCTTTCGCAATCACGTCTACGATATGGACTATAGCCCCGATTCGCTCCGGCTCTATCGGCGGATGCTCTGTGAACGCTATGGCACGATTGAAGCAATCAACGCTGCATATGGCAAGAAATATGCGGATTTTGATGCGATAGAACCACCCCGCGATTTTGAGGCAACATCAAAACGGGATGTACCACGTCTGCTCGATTGGGTGGCCTATAAGGAATATCAGCTTACAACAGCGCTGGAACGTCTGGGGCATATGTTGCGGACACGCGGAATCACCGTTCCGCTCTATCATGATGTGGCTTTTCAAATCACATCCCCTATTGATATGAATGCAATTCAGGCGCAACCGCATATGGATTTTGTCGGGACAAACCTGTATGCCAATCAGGAAGATTATCATTCGATCATAACGCCGCGTGTGCGCTATCAGGTCGGGACGCAAAAGTTGCCGTTTGTACCAGAATATGGCGCAGGGCTGTGGTGGTTTCATGACCGGACATTTTCACCGGAAGATCAGGAGTTTTTTGTATTAGCTGGTCTGATGCACGGTTTGCGTGCGGTGAACTTCTATATGCTGGTGGAACGGGATCGCTGGCAAGGTAGCCCAATCACCCGTAATAACCAGTTTCGCCCCGGATACGCCGATTTCTTCAAAAATTTGAGTGCTTTGGTTTCAGGAAAACGATTGCTGCAACTCGATAAAGTATGCGGGGTACTTGTCCTGCAAAATTTTGAACTGAATCGCTATGCACAGGCGGCAACGACACTCAACGACGCATGGCTTGGTTTACTTGGCGTCCCACCTGATTTCAGTATGGTAGAGCCGATTTCCGGGTTTGCCTATGATCCGGCTGTAGTTGGCAATCTGCGCCGTGAAGAAAGCTGGATACGCGGGATGATTGCCCATCTGGACGCGGCACAGGTCGAATTTGATCTTTCCGACACACACGCGCCGCTGGAAACTCTGACCCGCTACCCGATGGTGTGCGTACCGAGCGCGGAATTTATGGCTATCGAAGAACAGGAAAACCTGCTTAACTATGCCCATGCAGGCGGGCATCTGATTATCGGGCCGACAGTCCCTGCGCTGGACCGCCAGATGAACCCAGCGAATCGTTTCCGCGAGGTTATCCACGAAGGCGGTACGATTTCTTATGGAGATGGCAAGATCACATTGCTGACGGATGTATGGGCGTTCGACCCGGCATTGCTACAAGCCTATGCCAATCCCATTTGTCATGACAATCCATCGTTACGCATCACTGTACGCGCCGATACTCAAACCCAACTGTGCTTTCTGGTCAACCCGACAGATACACCACAGGAAACGATTTTGCAGAGCGATTACCAACTGCGCGGGTTGTGGAATGCAACTGGCGATTACGAGGGTGGTACGCTGACCGTTCCCCCATTTACTATCCAAATCTGGGAGATCACCGAATGATTCACCGCGACGTTGAAATCGTCGATCTCGATCCACAAGCATGGCGGCATCTGGGCGAAATTTTCTCGATTGCGGAGTGGGCTGAATGGCGTCGGAAAACTCCCGGTGTGTTGACGATCCTGCACGATGAGGGGCAGGTTTTGCGTGCCGACCTGCCTCCGGGCGTCCGAAGCGATATCATTCCGAAAGAAATAGATGATCCCGCAGCACTGGCGAAGGAAATCTTTGATTCAACCCCCGGCCTGACCCGCGTCCAGATTTTCGAAAAGAGCCGATTGCGCGCCTTCTCCGACGCGGTACAGCGGATGGATTGGACGTCACAAACCTCTGCTGATTTTTACTTGCAGGCATGGCAACTCGCAGAACAGGATCAGCACGGATTATGTTATTATCCCTCCGGGTTGCCACGCCAACGGGTGTTGGAAAAAGCACGTCAGTTGATTCAAAGTACGCGAGATGGTGAATATCTGGTATTAGGGGTATACGATGCAGGCAAGCCCTATTTCAGCCTGATTGTGCGGGTAGACGCCGGACAAATCACACGGGTAACAACTTTCGAGGCACTGGCTGGTTATGGCGTTGATACGCAGACAACCCCGGCTTCGCCCGATGACGCGCAGATCATTCTGCCGTTGATAGAACAGCATCTTGGCAGGGTGGCACACTCTCTATTTTGTGATCGCGCGGCGTTGATGGAACTCATTCAGCGCAGCGCACAATAAAGGTATAGTTTAATGGCGAATTATCAACCAACTCCCAATGATAAATTTACGTTTGGCTTGTGGACTGTGGGCAATCCCGGAGCCGATCCGTTTGGTCGTCCCACCCGCAAAGCCCTCTCTTCCGTTGAAATCGTGCATCTGCTCGGCGAAATCGGCGCATATGGTGTGAACTTCCATGACAATGACTTGATCCCGATTGATGCGACAGCCGCACAGCGCGATCAAATCGTGAGCGATTTCAAAAAGGCACTGGATGCTACCGGCGTCAAAGTACCGATGGCAACCACCGACCTGTTCCGCGATCCAGCCTTCAAGGACGGCGCATTCACCGCCAACGATCCAAAGGTGCGCGCGTATGCCCTGCAAAAGACGATGCGTGCGATTGACCTCGGCGCGGAATTTGGCGCAAGCACCTATGTATTCTGGGGTGGGCGCGAAGGTGTCGAAAGTGACGCGACCAAGAATCCGCTGGACTCGATCAAGCGTTTCCGCGACGCGCTAAACTTCCTGTACGAATATGTCCTCGATCAGGGCTATGGCATGAAGTTTGCGCTGGAAGCCAAGCCCAACGAACCCCGTAGCGATATTTTCCTGCCAACGACGGGCGCAATGCTTGGCTTTATCGCTACCCTTGATCGCCCGGAAGCATTCGGCGTAAACCCGGAAGTCGCCCACGAACATATGGCACAGTTGAATTTCATGCACGCTATCGCGCAGGCGTGGGACGCTGGCAAGTTGTTCCATATCGACCTGAACGATCAGAAGTATGCCCGCTATGATCAGGATTTCCGTTTCGGCGCAGAAAACCTCAAGGCGGCGTTCTTCGTCACAAAATTCCTTGAAGATGTGGGCTATAGCGGCTCTAAACATTTCGATGCTCACGCCTATCGTACCGAAGATGCGCAGGGCGTGAAGGATTTCGCAGTCGGTTGTATGCGTACCTATCTGATCCTCAGGGAAAAGGCAGCACAGTTCAAGGCCGATAGTGAGATTCAGGCGTTGATTGCCGAAGTCAACAGCGGCGCGGAACAATATAGCTGGCTGTCTGGCGGCTATAGCAAGGAAAAGGCACAGCGTCTGCAAGCCGAATCGTTTGATCGGGAAGCACTCGGCGCGCGTGGTCTGAACTATGAACGGCTTGATCAACTGACCAACGAACTGTTGCTCGGCGTTCGCTGATTAATCTATATCCCGGTGATGATACTATTCGCCGGGATATTCCGAATCACAAACCCATTTGACCATATGGGGATAAGGCGATTCTCCGGCAGTTTCCGCGTTTTTCGTGTCATAGGTCAGACCGATCCACTGCAACATCGGTACACCTACAAAACGCCCTTCCCGAAAATTCTCCAGAAATGAATCTGCCCCGCCGCGATAGCCATCAGCATGAAACACCACAGCAGGATCAATCTTTAGATATAGTGCTGCGGCATATGACCAGCCAATTGCCATCATTTCATCGCCATAGGAATCGGTGACATTATCATTGGCCTGTGAGCGTTTGCCCGGTGGGAGAACTGCGAGATGCCCTGCCTCGTGGAGCAAATCTCCGGGAGAAAGCATCGCGGATTCATCGAAAAATAATTGACCGTCTTTGATCTGGATACCGGGCAGGAACGTCTTCTCGGCGAGGGTTGTCTTTTCCGTCCTGATGCCAATCTGGTTCAGAAAAGTCACAATCTGGAGGGTAATCGGATTTTGAATTGGATTCATAGAGTTCGCTCTGGCTCAAGGATGAATCCCTTGATGTTACCGCTTCTTGATCGATTTGACCTGATCGTAACGCTGTGATCATGCTATACTTTGCTCATTCACATTTGGGGGACACCATGCGGCGGCTGCGTGGTCTGCTTATTTTAGCGGTATTTGCCATCGTTCTTTGGCCTGCTTTTACGATTTTTGCACAGGGACAACAAAAACATACTGTTCAACCGGGCGAGACGCTGTTTCGGATCGCGTTGCGCTATGGCGTGACGGTTGAGGCGATTGTCGCTACCAATAGTCTCCCGGATGGCTCGCG
>CAYSOC010000132.1:0-18887 GCA_964432445.1 uncultured Anaerolineaceae bacterium | reverse complement strand
TCACCCACTCGCTTCTATTTTATCCTTTCCCTACTTTCCGTACACGTTCTAAATCTGTCGGTATCCCCATTCCAATCCCTGCGGATGCGATTATGTTGCTCACCGCCGCGCGTGCTGCCGAAGGGCGACTGGTGATCTGGCAGGCATTTCTGGCGGTGCTGGTCGCGCTGGTGATCGGCGGGATCATCCAGTTTATGCTGGTGCGCAGTGCAGGGCGGAGGGTTGTATATCGCTTCGGACGCTATATCGGGTTGACCCCAACCCGGCTGGATGCCGTTTCACGCCAATTGCAAAAAAGTGGCTTGCTCGGAATAGGTATAGCGATTCTGACTCCTGGTGTACGCTCGGTAACGGTAACTGCCTGTGGTCTGGCAGGATTGCCGCTGATGACATTTGCGCTCGGCTTGACATTGGGAAGTGTGCTGTTTTTGAGCCTGCACTTTTTCCTAGGCTATGCGGGGCGTGTCCTGATTGACAGTTTAGGTGCTTCGTTACCCGTTGTGTTGTTTGTCGGCGTTGTCTTGCTCATAGTCGGCTTTGTAGCATGGTTCGTCATTCGTCGGCGCAAACATCCCAACGCCTCGACACGCCAGATTGTCGCGGAGACGTTCCACGCATGGCACGAGGCAACCTGTCCGGTGTGTCTGGCGCTCGGTGCTGCCAGCCGCATAGATCTGGATATCATCAAGCTGGAACACGCCTGATACTGTCTCCTCTGATGATGTTATACTGCATGACACCAGAGGAAAAAAATTTATGATTGAAGCCCAATATCACCCTTTGCATTTTGAACGCCTGTCCGAAGCGGAACAAATCGAACAGGCGCGGACATTTCTGGCGCGGATGCGCGAACGTCGCACTGTGCGCGATTTTTCCAGCGAACCTGTGCCATTTGAATTGATCGAAGCCGCAATTGCCACAGCGGGAACTGCTCCCAGTGGCGCGAATCAACAGCCCTGGACATTTGTCGTCGTGAGCGATCCAGAGATCAAGCGCAAAATCCGCGAAGCTGCCGAAATCGAGGAGCGCGATAACTACGAATGGCGCATGAGCCAGGAATGGAAAGATGCTCTTGCGCACCTCGGCACGGACGAACACAAACCTCATCTGGAAGACGCGCCATACCTGATCGTTGTCTTTGCGCAACCCTATGGTTTCAGGGCTGATCCCATCACGGGCGAAAAGGTCAAAATCAAGCATTATTATGTAGCGGAATCGGTTGGAATTGCCGTTGGCTTCCTGCTGGCGAGTCTGCATCAATCTGGCCTTGCGACCCTCACGCATACGCCGAACCCGATGGCTTTTCTGAGCGAAATTCTGGAACGCCCCGAAAATGAACGCGCCTATGTGGTAATTCCTGTGGGCTATCCCAAACAAGATGCCCAGGTTCCGGTTATTACCAAAAGGCCCCTCTCCGAAATTCTGATCCGCAAATAAATCTGCTCACCCGGTGGCGACCCGCCGGGTTTTTAAAAAATGGGTCTTGACATTCAAATCAATTTAGATAATGATCTAATTAGATGAATATAAAACAGGAGACAGAAATGAGCCAAGAAGATCAGGATGAACTCCTCGCCGGTCTAAAAGCACTTGCCGATGAAAGCAGATTGACGGTTTTGCACCTGCTGAATATGAAGGAGTATACAGTAGGTGAACTGGCACGAGAGATGAAACTCACTGAACCAACCATTTCGCACCATCTCACCCGTTTACGCGAAGCAAATCTGGTGACATTGCGCATGGCGGGAAATCAGCGTTTCTATCGAATCAATCCCTCCGGGTTGGCAAAATTCAAGGAACTCGTGTCGGAAATCGAAAAACGCCCGATAGTTGCCAAAAAGTCTGCTGTTGATAACTCGTGGAAGGAAGCGATTGCCGATTGGGATGAAGCCGACAGGCAGGTGTTGCAGGAATATATGGGAAATGGAAGTCTGTCACGTCTGCCGAGCAAACAAAAGAAGCTGATCATCGTGCTGCGCTGGCTGGCGACCCTGTTCCATCCGAATCGGATGTATAGCGAACCAGAAGTGAACGCAATATTGAAGACGGCCTATGCCCCGGATTACGTTGGGCTGAGGCGGGATTTGGTAGACTTTGGTTATCTGCGGCGCGAACAGGGCGGTGGCAAGTATTGGCTTGCGCCTGCCGAACCGGAAATAAAGTTTGAAGAAAATCCTGGCGATACCTGAAAACCACATCATGAGTGGATGCAGTGAAGTTGTTACTGTATCCCTCTATTTTCTTTTTTCATTGCGACTAAATCCGGTACAATCATTGTTGACACCCGCTCTGAATAGGAAAATCGGCCTTGATTTTCATGCAATCGCGTCGGCTCAGTACACGCTTCACAATCCTGCTTTCTGCCGTATTCCTGCTTGGCGTGGTCATCAGCTATCTGGTGCTGTCGGCTGCGCTCGTCAAACGAGTACAGGATGATGTCAATGCCAAGAGCCTGATTCTGGTCGGTCTGATGAACAGCGTGCGTAGCTATACGACTGAACATATTGCGCCGTTACTCTCCCCGATTCAGGCAACCAGCGATAAATTCATCCCGGAAACCGTTCCGGCATTTTCCGCGCGGGAAGTCTTTGAAAAACTACGTTTGCAAAGCGAGTATCAGTTTTTTTTCTATAAAGAAGCGACGCTTAACCCTACCAACCCCCGTGATAAATCCGATGATTTTGAGACAGAGATCGTCAATCGCTTTCGCAATGCTCCGACTCTGACCGAAGTCACTGGCTATCGCACGCTGAACGGCGTCGAGACGTTCTATAGTGCGCGTCCGTTTACCATCAAAAATGAGGCATGTCTGGCCTGCCATACCACACCGGAAAAAGCACCTGCTGCTCTCGTGCGTACCTATGGCGATAAAGGCGGGTTTGGCTGGAAGCTGAACGAGACGATTGCCACCCAGATTATCTATATTCCAGCATCGACCATCCTGCAAATTGCGCGTGACTCCACCCTGCTGGTGATGAGCGTTTTCGGCGTTATTTTCATTATTGCGCTGCTGCTGATCAACATCACCGTGAGGCATTTCGTTGTACGTCCGATCACATTCATGGGTGAGGTAGCGCGGCGCGTCTCTGCCAACGAAATGAATTTCAGCGAAGTCGAACGTGCGCAAATGGCGGAGGTTGCCAAACGGAAAGACGAAATCGGCCAAGCCTTCACCGTCTTCCAGACGATGACGCAGGAAGTCAAAAAGCGTGAGGAAAAGCTCACAGCCCAAGTGCAGAAATTAAAGATAGATGTGGATGAGGCGCGCAAGGCCAAAGCCGTCGCGGAAATCACCGATACGGAATATTTCGTGAAGTTGCGGGATAAAGCTAAAGCGTTACGAGCCAATCCGGGTAGTGCTGCGCCCTCCCCATCTGCAAGCGGAGATTAACCTGTGCGTATCCTTTCTACTGCGGATGTTCGCACCGCACTCCCAATGCGGGATGCAATCGAAGCCATGCGCAATGGATTTGCCGCACTCAGTACCGGGCGCGCAACCGTCCCGCTTCGTACAAGTCTGCCCACTCCCGGCGGCGTGACCTTGCTCATGCCTGCCTGGTTGAATGATGCCAGCACTGTGAAAATCGTCTCGATTTATGGTGGCAATGCGGCACGCGGACTACCGATCATTTATGCCAGTGTGCTTGTGCTGGATGCGACCACCGGGCAACCACGCGCCATGATGGATGGTACAACGCTGACCACCATCCGTACCGGAGCGGCGACAGGGCTGGCGACTGAACTCCTGTCGCGGGAAGATTCAAAAATCGTTGGTTGTATCGGCGCAGGCGCGCAGGCACGAACACAGATCGAAGGTGTCCTGGCTGTTCGCCCTATCAATGAGGTGCGCGTCTTTTGTCGGACGGAATCGCGCCAGTTTGAGTTTTGTCGTGCGCTCGAAAAAGACTTTCCGGCGGTGAAATTCATACCTGCCAATTCGCGCGCCGAAGCGTTGCAAAACGCGGATATTCTGATCGCCGCAACAACTTCCAGCGAACCTGTGATTACTCTGGAAGATGTCAAACCCGGCGCGCATATCAACGGGATCGGCTCGTACCTGCCAGCAATGCAGGAGGTCGCCGCCGATGTGGTCACACACGCAAAGGTAGTGGTTGATTCACGCGCGGCAGCACAGGCCGAGGCGGGCGATCTGATCATCCCGCACCAATCCGGCGCGTGGAATTTTGAGCGTATTCACGCCGAATTGGGGGAGATTGCCGCCGAAGTCAAACCGGGACGCACCAACCCGGATGAAATTACCTTCTTCAAATCGGTAGGTAATGCCGTACAGGATTCTGCCGCTGCCGCCCGCGTTTTGGCAATTGCAGAAACCAAAAACCTCGGCACAGTGATAGAATTTTAGAAAATCATCTATCGGACTTATTTTCCTATGCTTCCAAAAACAGCAGAAATTGTCATCATCGGCGGCGGCGTGATGGGTGTCAGCGCCGCGTATCATCTCGCCAAACGTGGATTTAAAAATATCGTCCTCCTCGAAAAACTGGAATTTTTCGGACAGGCTAGCACCGGGCGTTGTGCAGGTGGCATCCGTCACCAGTTCAGCACAGCGGTCAATATCGAACTCTCGAAGCAATCCATAGCCATGATGCAGCGGTTCGAGGAGGAGATCGGCCAGCCGATTGACCTCAAATTGAACGGCTATCTGTTCCTGCTTTCGACAGAAGCCGAGATGTCGCAATTCAGGCAGAACGTCGCGCTGCAAAACGCGCACGGGATCGCCTCGCAGATATTATCGGTTGCGGAAATTGCAGAGCGTGTGCCACTGATTAATCTGAATGGGGTTATTGGTGGATCGTATTACGCGGGTGACGGGATTGCCGATCCGTCCGGTGTGGTCAATGGATACGCGGCAGCCGCCAAGCGGCTTGGTGTAGAATTATTCAGCGGTGTTGAAGTCACCGGAATTGAGATTCAAGGCGGGCATATTCAGGCAGTGCATACGGCACGGGGTACAATCCCGACGCCGCGCGTCCTAAATGCAGCAGGCGCATGGGCAGCACAAATCGGCGCGATGGCGGGCGTTTCCCTCCCAATCACGCCAGAAAACCAACAGATTCTGGTGGCACAACCTATCTCTGAACTCCCGTCGGATTTCCCCTTCGTGATCGATTTTCATCAGCGGCTGTACTTTCATTTGGAAAGCGGCGGCATCCTGACCGGGTACAGCAAGACCGGACAAGCGTCAACATTCTCTCAGAACGTCGATGAAGACTGGACATTTGCGCATATCGAGAAAGCGATTGAACGTTTCCCTCTGCTGGAGAAAGCCGCCAAACGCACGGAATGGGCTGGCCTCTATGAAGTCACGCCGGATGCACACCCGATCATCGACAATATTTCTACGGTGGAGGGTTTGACGGTTTGCGCCGGCTTCAGCGGACACGGCTTCATGCACGGCCCGATTGCCGGGCTGCTTTGTGCGGAATTGATCACCGAGGGGAAGGCGCAGACAGTGGATATTTCAGCGCTGAACTATGCCCGATTTGCCACTGCGCCGACGTTTCAGGAATTCAACGTGATATAGGTCATGAACATAACATCGTTTTTGGAACCCGGCGCTGAAGCACCGGGCTATGAACAACCATACGGTGGCTGGAGTACAACGTCTGAATTGATCAATGATCCATCTAATAATGAAGTACGACGCGTGTCGATAGATCAGCCACAGTCGAAATCCTTCATAACTGATTCATCACTTATAGCCCGGTGCTTCAGCGCCGGGATTAGATTTGCTGATAACTTTCATGCCTGAACAGCACCTCCCAAAGGAACAACTGCCACTATATCCCCTCATTAGGTTTGTTGCGGAAGAAGCCAAACGGTTTGGCTTTCCCGTATATCTGGTTGGCGGCTACGTGCGGGATGTGCTGCTTGGCAAAACTTCGTTCGATCTGGATTTTGTCACAGAGGGCGATGCTCATCTTCTTGCGGGCGCGTTTGTCCATTTGGGGCATGTTCATCTGGATCGCTTCGGGACAGCGCATTGGACAGTTTCCCCGGATTTTCTGCGCGACTTGGGGATTGGGGAGCGTTTGCCATTAGATGGGGAGCAATTCACAGTAGATTTTGCGACAGCCCGCACCGAGCATTATACACATTCAGCGGCGCTCCCAACAATAGACTCCCTATCGGCGAGTTTGTCACAGGATTTGTTACGGCGGGATTTTACAATCAATGCGTTGGCGTTGCGGTTATCGGATTTGACGTTGATCGAATGTCCCGGAGGGCTGGATGATCTACACGAGGGGCATATTCGGGTATTGCATGAGCGTTCTTTCCACGATGATCCGACCCGTATTTTTCGCGCTGCACGCTATGCCAATCGCTTTAATTTCAAACTTGATCCATTGACGGAATCACTGATCCCACATGCTTTGACGTACATTGATCAGTTAAGCGGAGAGCGTATCAGCGAGGAATTCCGCCGTATTTTCGATGAAGATGATCCGTTCGCTGCACTGTCACTGTTGCAGGATTGGGGCGTCATGCGCCAAATCGACGCCTCGCTTCATGTTGATGAAAAAACGCGCGATTCTCTCCAAAAGTTAGAATCTGTAAACTTTGTGAACGAAATCACGAATTGGTGCATTTTGCTATATCCAGCAGATGCGGAACGTATCCTCAAGCGGTTAGAATTATCACGGTTGCATATTGATTCTGTCCTGAAAACACAAAAGATGGTGAGCGCCCTCCAACGCATTCCACCAGCCAGCCAGCCAAGCCTCATCGTACAAGCCATCGAAGCGGTAGAAAATCGGGAACAGATCAATCGGATTGTTTGTCAGGCGGCATGGGCAATCCAGCCTTCGGAACTGCTTTTGAGATATATGGAGGAATGGCGCAAGGTACGCCCCGCACTGACCGGGGAAGATTTGAAAGCGGCAGGCTTGCGCCCCGGCCCGCTTTTTGGCACAATTCTGGATCGATTGCGCGCCGCATTGCTCGACGGCGACATTCATACGATTCAAGAAGAACGAGCAATGATCCAGCAGTGGATCAGAGGTTGACAATGACTGCAACCCTTCGTCGGCAAATGCAATTGAATATGGTCATCACCTTTCGGCCTGCGGAACGTATTGATTTACCAAAGCTGGAATGGGGTGGCGAATATACGCATTTTCGACGGGTGTTTCAGCAGGCATTCGGCGACCAGCGCAGTGGGCAACGTCTGATGCTCCTCGCGGATATGAACAATTACCCGATTGGGCATATCTTCATCCAGTTCGAGAGCTATGACGATAACACGGTGGGGTTTGGGAAGCGCGGCTATTTTTATAGCCTGCGGGTCATGACACCGTTTCAGGGACGCGGGATCGGTACGGCGCTAATTCACGAGGCCGAACGCCTGCTCCGTGACCGCGATTATGAATCGGTCAGCATCGCCGCCGCAAAGGATAACCCCGGAGCGAAGCGGCTCTATGAAAGACTTGGTTATCAGGTCTATATGGAAGACGCCGGACGTTGGAGCTACGTAGATCACGAGGGGCGTGTACGACACGTTTATGAACCTTGTTATCTTTTGGAGAAATATTTCAAGTGACCATTTCTACGCTTGCTGTAACTGTTCGTCGCTGGAAGGGCAGCCAGAACCCGGATATTCTTATGTTGATGGGATTGCTGCGTGCCGAGGGCTTACGCCCGTATCGCTGGCAGGAAGGGCCGAATGCGCGTACCGCCGTTCGTTCTCACAACTATGACCGCGTGCTGTACTGTGTGCAGGGTGTGATTGAAGTCAACTTCCCGGATTTGTTCGAGCATTACACATTGCGCGCCGGGGATCGGATTGATATTCCGAAGGCCACGCGCTACGGGCAAACTGTCGGTGCGGAAGGCGTTGTGTGTCTCGAATCCCGACGCGATATAGCCATCAACCTGAACTGATATGACCGATCAATTGCCACCGGAATCGCCGGATTTACCCGAACTGTCCGCTCAATACTCAAGCGAAGCGGATACAGAGAGCGCCTTTCAATCGGAATCGGATTACACACCGCCGGAACCAGAGACGCCCGAACCTGAACCTGAACCCGCAGAAGAAGCCGCTCCACTGGTGTCGGTCAGATCGCGCCGTTCGCAGGTCAACTGGGGTGTTCTCGGAACCATTATCCTTCTGATTGCATTGACAGCGTTCCTGTTCGGGTTGAGTCGAAATGCGCTCCCTGTTGAAATTCTGACATGGTGGCCTGCGGCGATTCTGGTTGTTGCAATTTTGTGGCTGTTCGGTTCGCTGGCACGTGGGCGGGCATCGGGCGCTATCGGCGCAGCGGGATTGATTGGTATCGGTCTGAGCCTGTTGCTGGCGACTGCATTCCAGGTTTCGCTGAGTTCAACGCTCGTTGGCATCACGTTTATCGCGCTCGGCATGGGCGTCATCCTGCGTGGTTTGCTTATTCGTCCTACTCCTATCCGCTGATTAATGGGACAGGTTCTTGTTGGCTGGCTGCTTGGCTTCGCGGCGATTGCAGGGCTTGGGCAATGGATACGCCTGATTTTTGGCTTGCGTGGTGGTTGGCTATCCGGGTTTTGGATTGGGTATGCTATCCTGATCGGCGGCTTGCAGATGTGGTGGCTGTTTGCGCCGGTGGATGCACTGGCAACCGTAGTTTTTGGCGGGATCGGAATACTTGGCACAATCATTGGCTTGATTCGACAGTTGCGCCGCGTTCAATTTAACCCTGCACTGATTTTGTACGCTGTTGGTTTGATCCTCGCCGGGGTGTGGGTAACCAATCGCGCGATTGACTCCCAGCTTGATTTTGACAGCCTGTTTTATCATATCAACGCTATCCGCTGGCGTAACGAATATCCGGCAATTATTGGATTAGGGAATCTGCATTATCGGTTGGCGTTCAACCAGTCTTTCTTCTTGTACTGCGCATGGTTGAACGTCTACCCCTATTTCTACCCCGCGAATGGGATGGGCTATACCTTCGCCAACAGTTTGCTCCTGATGTCTTTGATGGCGACGGCATGGGGCGCGGCGTTTGAGAAACGCGGTGGTGTGCAACAATGGGTAGCGCTGGCATTTCTCCCACTGGTGTTATATCGGGCTGAATATCAGCGATATAGCGCGAATATCTCCAGCCCATCGCCGGATTTGGGTGTCTACATTTTCCAGATCGTGATCACGATTGAAACAGTGCGCTTGTTATTTGATAAGACGCTGACACGACGGGAAAAGCGTTTCAAATTTATATTGGTGATTGCACTGGCAGCGGTCAGCATCACGCAAAAACTGAGCGCCATTGCGTTCGGTGGCAGCCTGATCGTCATGCTATGTGTGTGGTGGTTGTGGACACATCGGGCAGATTTGCGCCGAGAGCTTTTGCGCACGATTGCGATTGTTGGCATTGTCGGCGGTGTGATTGGTAGTGCGTGGCTGGCAATCGGATATATCACCAGCGGCTATCCGGCGTTTCCCAATACCTTCGGCGCATTGAATGTGGATTTTCGCATCCCGGAAAGCACCACTATCGAGGCGCGCGACTGGATTTACAGTTGGGCGCGTTATCCCGTTTCCAGTTCCAGAGCAGAGGATGTGTTGGGAAACTGGAATTGGTTGCCGACATGGATTCGATTGCTAAATGCTGATGCCCTGAATATTTTCCTGCTTGTGATTCCGCTGTACACCTTCGCAGGGGGCGTGATTGTCTATCTGATTCGGGCGCTTCTGCGGAGACGCTTCGATTTGCGCTACGGCATTCTGATCATTCCGGCGATTATTGGCGGCCTATTCTGGTGGATTACTGCGCCTGATCCACGTTTTTCCGGCGCAGTGTTCTGGATACTCGCCGTGCTGATCGTTGTCATGATTTGGGAAATTTCTTCACATTCGCGTTGGGATTGGCTCATTGGATTGATCGCCATTGGCGCGACAGGGGTTGTACTTGCTTCTGGTTATAGCAACAGCTTCACGAACGTTGAGGCGAGTTTGCCGATTCCCTATACACGCCCAACGCGCAGCTATAAAACAGAATCTGGTTTTACCTATAACATTGCGCGGGAAGAAGATAGCAATTTGCAAATGGGCGATCCCGAATTGCCTGCATCACCATACTTAATCCCCAAACTGGAATTACGCGGAAAAACGCTACGGGATGGACTGTGGACAGGGAAATAACCAGAGCATAGGAGCGTTTGGCAACCTGTGACGAAGCGCGTAAAATCTTTCTAAAGATTATGCGCGAGGTTTGGTGTGAGCGAAAAGCGCGAACTCCCATTGTTTCCGTTGCAAACTGTACTCTTCCCAGGGATGTCGCTTCAACTGCACATCTTTGAGGAGCGCTATAAGTTAATGATAGGTCGTTGTATCCAAAGCTCCCAACCCTTTGGAGTTGTGCTAATCCGTACCGGGCATGAAGTCGGCCCCGGTGCAACTATCCATGAAATTGGTACAACAGCCCATATCACTCAGGTAGATCGTCTCGATGGCGGACGGATGGACATCGAATCGCTTGGCTATAAGCGCTTCAAAATCAGCGAATTACGATACGATGAGCCGTATCTGGTTGGTGTTGTAGAGGATTTCCCGCTGCAAAATGTGCGCTCACCAGAAACCCGGTTGATTACCACAAAACTTCGCCCGATTCTTCAAAGTTATCTTGATCTTTTTGCTTCCATCGGCAATGTCGAGAAAATGAAAGACTTGCCCAACGATCCAGAAACAATCGCTTTTCTGACAGCGATCATGTTGAAATTGACCACAAAGGATAAACAGGAACTCCTCGCCACCCCCGATCTGGTAGATTTGCTGCGTTCGGAGTATCGTATTCTGCATCGTGAAGCGCAGCTTCTGAAGTTGTTTGTTGAAGCAGGTTCACGCTGGCGCGACGATAACAAACCCTTTTCCGATAACTAGATCAGGATCACCATGCGAATAGTCCTCGATGCGATGGGCAGCGATGAATGCCCCGTCCCTGATGTTGAAGGGGCAGTGCTGGCTGCCCGCGAAAGTGCGGATACGATTATTCTGGTCGGGGATGAACCCCGTATCCGTACCGAATTGACAAAACGTAACGCGGCAGGGCTTCCTATCGAAGTTGTCCATGCGCCCAACGCGATCACCATGCACGATAAACCAAGTCAGGTCAACCGCACCAAAAAAGACTCCTCGATGGCGGTTGCGATGGGGCTGGTCAGGGACGGCAAAGCGGATGCGTTTGTCTCTGCCGGGAATACCGGGGCAGCGTTGGCGTTTGCAACGCTTGGGATTCTGAAGCGCGTCCCCGGTGTGAAGCGCCCAGCCCTGACATCGCTCATCAAGCTAGGCGGCAAAACCGTGATCCTCTGCGATCTCGGCGCAAACGCGGACGCCAAGCCAGAATGGTTGGTTCAATTCGGCTTGATGGGGAGCATTTATGCCAAAAATGTATTGAAGACTGATAACCCGCGCGTAGCACTACTCTCTAATGGAGAAGAAGAAGGCAAGGGAAACGAGGTTGTTAAAGCAACAGCAGAGTTATTTCCAGCCAGCGGTCTGAATTTCATCGGGAATATTGAACCCAAAGATATGTTGCAGGGTGGCGCGGATGTGATCGTTGCGGATGGCTTTGTAGGCAATATCGCCTTGAAGTCAATGGAAGCGCTCGGCGATACGCTGTTCCGCCTGATTGTGGATCAGTTCAAGTCGGGTAGCCTTCGGGTCAAGCTGGGGGCGGTGCTGGTTGCACCAGCATTGCGTGCAGTCTATCGGCAGGTTGATCCCTTCGAGGTTGGCGGCGCGCCTTTGCTGGGTGTGAATGGTGTTGTGATTATCGGACATGGACGCACTAACGCCAAAGGCATCAAAAACGCCATCCTGCAAGCACACAACGCCGTTTCCGGGAATCTGATCGAGGCGCTCCGCGAAGGGATAACACAATTTGCTACCGAAACCGCCGATGAAAACTGATTAAATGTCTGAAATTCGATACACGATCAATCCGTCGATCAGCAACGAAGCGCTGAACGAATTATTTGATGCCTCATGGCCGGGACACGTCGCGTCGGACTTCCTGCGGATGTTATCACATAGTCTGGTTTACATCTGCGCATGGTATGAGGAACGCTTGATCGGCTTTGTCAACATAGCGTGGGATGGTGGCATTCATGCGTTTTTACTGGATACCACCGTTCATCCAGAGTTTCGGCGGCGCGGCATCGGGAAGCAGTTGGTTCTACACGCCGCAACCGCTGCCAAAGCCAAAGGAATACATTGGCTGCACGTCGATTATGAGCCACACCTTGAACACTTCTACCAGCAGGAATGCGGCTTTCGAGATACAAAAGCGGGGTTAATGCGCCTTCTGGATATATAATGAAGGTTGACCGATGGAGAACCGCGCATGATCGAGATTTTTGAATCGCTTCGCACGATGCCGATACCTGCGGCGACCCTGTGGATCATTGTGGAAAATGTCGGGATTTTCGTTGCAGCGATCCTTATTGGGCATGTGCTGGTGAGACTCTTCAAAGCCTGTCCGATTTCCGAACGTCCCGCGCCGATCTCGCAGGAAGAAATCCTGCTCACCATCAGCACAATTTTCCTGAATTCTCTGATTACGGTGATCGGACTGTTTTTGTGGCGTGCGGACTGGATCAGGATTGCATATAACGTCAGTATCCCGCGTGCTATCCTCGATACGCTGGTGCTGTTCTTTGCGATGGATTTCCTGATGTATATCTTTCATCGGGTTGCCCATCTCCCGTTTCTCTTCCCAATCCTGCACGCAACTCACCACAAATATGAAAATCCGCGCCCGCTGACGCTGTTCGTGCTGAACCCGATAGAGTGCCTCGGTTTTGGTGTATTGTGGCTGGTCATGATTGTGATTTATCCCGCGTCGCTGGTAGCTATCACGGTTTATCTGGCGCTAAACGTTGCCTTCGGGCTGATAGGGCATCTTGGTGTCGAACCGTTCCCGATACTGTGGACGCACATTCCAGGGATTGCTCTCATATCAACCAGCACCTTTCATGCCGAACATCATGCGGATTCTGGTCATAACTTCGGCTTTTATACATTGATATGGGATAGGCTGTTCGGAACAATTGCTCCTGACTATACAGAAAAATTTCAGGAAACACACGCTCTACATCGGCAAAACAGTTGATGTGTTAATTTGGCACAATCCTGTTCCCTGATTCCTTTCTTTGGAATCCGACGGTTATTCCAGCGTCGGCGCTGAAACACCAGGCCAAACTCAAAGATGTGACCACTGCTCAGGTTGGCAGCGCCCGCACGCCTTCTCTTTGAGTTTGGCCGGAGTCATATACCTCACGTCGGGTTCCAAACCACTAACGGATTGGGATTGGGATACGGTCAATCGCCGGAATTTTTTATAGATTCCCTATTAGCCGACGGGAACCAGCGTTTTCAGGAGTTCATCGAAGCGTTCATAGCTTTCGGACGCACCGCTTTCCATCCCGGACGCAACCATCCCGTCACGATCTTCAATTGACTGGTAGACGGAGAGAACCGTCAGACGGGTTTTGCCATCCGGGAGAGACTCGAAATTTGTTGTTTCGAGCAGAACATGCCCCGGCAGCGGTTCAAATTCAAATGTGGAGATAATGCGCTCCGCCGGAACAATGCTGTGATAGACGCCGCGAAAGGCATATTCCTTGCCATCTGGTTCGCGTTGGATATACCGCCACTCACCACCCGGTTTCACATCCATCTTATCGACGATTGTAGTCAGGTTTCGCGGCCCCCACCAGTTCGGAAGATGCTTCGGATCGGTGAATGCCTTGAATACAAGATCACGTGGAGCGTCGAAATCGCGCGTCATACGAATTTCCTGCTTTCCCGGTTCAGCGGTCACAATTAATCTGGACATGGCTTTTCTCCTCTTCGCTGCTTGCATTTCTATAGAACAAATATAGCACGACTTTATATAACCGTCAAGGTATATAACCAAATCGATATATAAATTTTATAGTTTGATCGGAGCAATTTTGCACAAGGTCTTGACGCATGGCGATTTGTGCATATACTCTATGTAAACGCTTGCATGTAAACGCTTACATAAAGTTTCTTTCAAAAATGACCTCATTAAAAGAAGTAGCAAAAAGAGCAGATGTTTCGACGGCGACGGTTTCGCGCGTACTCTCCAATACTTCCTATGTGAGCAAGGAAACCCGTGAGCGTGTGCTGCGTGCCATCGAAGAACTCGGATATACGCCAAATCTGGCGGCACGGGCGCTATCCAAAGGCCGTACCCATATTATTGGGTTCATCTTCCCGCATAAATATGACCTGCTGTTCTTTGATCCATACATCAACACCATTGCGCAGGGGGTCGAGACAGTCTGTAATGAACATGGCTACAACCTGTTGTTGAATACGCCGCGTCCGCCAATCAACCAGTCTGAGCAGTTTTTGCGGATCATGCGCAGCGGCTATCTCGATGGGGTGATTACTGTGGAGAACATTCCCGGTGAATCGGCGCGGGAAATGGTGATGGAAAGCGGCTATCCCTGTGTTTCCATCGGTTCACAGCTTGACGAAAGACCATACAATACGCTCGATGTAGACGAGTTCAAAGGGGCGCATGATATAGCGGCCTTCCTGATTACGCTGGGGCATCGTGATTTCGGGATAGTCAGCGTCGAGGACTCGCAACTCACCGGCGCACATCGGCGCATTCAGGGTTACAAAACTGCCTTTGAAACAGCAGGCATTGATTTCAATTCCATACCGCAGGTCTGCGGAAAATTCAGCGTACAAAGCGGCTATGAGGTTGTCGATGAACTCCTGCAACTCGCCAGTCCTACCGCAATCATTTGCCTGAATGACCGGATGGCGATGGGCGTCATCCAGCGGTTGCAATCGCTGGGTTACAACGTGCCAGAGGATATAACTGTCGTTGGCTTCGATGATATACCTGGCGCGGAATATTTCAATCCGCCGTTGACAACAGTTCGCCAGCCAGCACATAAACTGGGCGCGACTGCAACCTTGTTACTCTTCGACCTGATCAATAACAAAGATATGGTCGCAGAGGGCTTTGTCCCGATGATCTTCCAGCCGGAACTCGTGATTCGGTCATCCGCCGCACCACCGAAAAAAGCGAATCACTGACAAATTTTCATTAAAGGAGGTGATGTGTAACGCATCGCAACAAAGCTGTATCAACACTGTCTACTGTAACTCTTACCTAACAATATTTACGGAGGAACGTAATGTTTAAAAAACTTATCACCCTGTTCGCAGTCGTTCTCGTGACCGCCGCAACATTTGCAGCCGCAGACGCACAGGGAAAGAAGCAAATCACTTTCAATTCCTATTCGAGCGATCCTCAGCCGCGCGCTTTCGAGGAAAAGCTCATCAAGATGTGGAATGACAAAAACGCCGACCAGCCTGTTGCCCTCAACACCGTTAACCACGAGGACTTCAAGCAGGCGATCCGCACCTATCTGGTTGCCGAACCTGCGCCAGACATCCTGACATGGTTCGCCGGAAACCGCGCCACCTTCTTTGTAGAAAAAGGGCTGATTGCCGACTTCTCCGATGTATGGCAAAAAGAGGGCTGGGACAAGACCTATCCTGCTGGCTTCAAGGCACTCGCTTCGTATAAAGACAAGCAGTATTTCCTGCCATCCAACTATTACTGGTGGGCGCTGTACTTCCGTCCTTCGGTGCTGAAAGCAAATAGCCTCGAAGCGCCGAAGACATGGGATGACATGCTCAAGGTCTGCGATGCGCTGAACGCAAAGGGAATCACCCCAATCGCCATCGGTACGAAAGGCCCCTGGACGGCTGCTGCGTGGTTCGACTATATCAACATGCGCCTGAACGGACCAGAGTTCCATGTCAACCTGATGCTGCTCAAGGAAAAATACACTGATGAGCGCGTCAAGGCAACCTTCATGAAGTGGAAGGAACTCTTCGATCACAAGTGCTTCCTGAAGGATTCCGCAGCGCTTGAATGGGGCGATGCCGTGAAGCCACTGGCGCAAGGCAAGGCCGCGATGTACCTGATGGGTGGCTTCATTCAGGATACATGGAAAGACCTCACCACCGCTGACAAGACCATCGACGCTAACGACCTCGATTTCGTGCGCTTCCCGATCATCGACGCAAAGGTCAAGATTGGTGAAGATGCTCCGACAGATGGCTACTTCCTCGCTGCGAAGGGCGCAAATTCCGCTGGTGCGAAGGCATTCCTGGCATGGCTTGGCTCAAAGGAAGTTGTGCAGTTGGGTGTGGACGAACTCAAGCGTTTGCCCGTTCGCAACGACATTGATACCAGCAAATTCACCGACGCCCAAAAGAAAGGCATCAGCCTGATCCAGTCGGCGGATTATGTCGCCCAGTTCTATGACCGCGACACGACCCCCGAAATGGCAGAAAAGGGTCTGAACGCTTTCGCTTCATTCTTTGCCGATCAGTCGGAAAAGAATATCGACGCGCTGCTGAAAGACCTCGAAGCAACCCGTGATCGTTTGGCGAAGGAACAGGCCGCGCAATAAGCGTCGAGCCTCTTTTTTCAGATAGTTCATTTCCGATCTCTTCCTATGCAGGAAGGGATCGGCACAAGATAAAGCACGGAGCTACGCATGGCTACAAAAGTTGAGCCGAGACTACAGCTACAACACCCGGATAATATGCTGGCAAGGATGATTCTCCTTCCGGCGGGCGTCGCATTGATGGGCTACCTCGTCGGCTATGTTCTCATCGCCGGTGTTGCCGCATTAGGTGGACAGGCCGTTACCTTCAACCTGCCAGGAATTACGATAGCTGTGGCTCGGCAAGCAGATACAGCGCTCATCCCACTTTTGTTTTTGCTTGCCAATGTCATCGCCTGTTTTCTTGCGGGGTTGTCGCTTCGTAAATTTGAATGGTTGCCCAAAAACCAGCGTGTGATCTACGCGACCATAGGCGCGACCATCGCTATGGTTATCGGTATATTGCTTTTTTCTTTCACCTATTTTGTGACACCAACCGAAAATACAGTCACTTTTGAATTATTTTCCAGCTATAACCTTGTTCGGCTTCTGCTTGGCGTCGGAGTTGCAGCGTTTGCAGCGTTTGCCAGCCCGCCGCAATTATTCCTCGCTGGCCCGGTGACGCTCTATATCATCTGGATCATTGGTCCAATGATTGCCACTGCCTATATCGCGTTTACAAACTGGGATGGTGTAGCCGATGCCAAATGGATCGGACTACAAAATTTCGAAAGATTATTTTCGGATGGTAATTTTTTAACAGCAATCAGTAATAATATTCGATGGTTGCTGTTCTTCCTCGTCATCCCAACGAGTATGGGGCTGGCGATGGCGATGATTTTCAACAGTAATTTCCCCGGCAGCAGGATATTCAAAATCGCTTTCTATTCGCCGTTGGTGCTGGCGGGAACAGTGATTGGTGTGATTTGGGAAGCGATGTATCGCCCCGATGATGGCCTGATCAACTCCTTTTTACATCTGATTGGCGTTACCGATACACCGGGGTGGTTGGCAGATCGCAGCCTCGTATTATGGTGCATCATTTTTGCTGCATCGTGGCGACAGGTGGGCTATGTAATGATCCTCTACCTCGCCGGATTAAAAGGGCTGGACGTAACCTTAATCGAGGCTTCTACCGTTGACGGTGCAAACTCGTGGGATCGCTTTAGATTCGTGATCTTCCCGTTGCTTGGTCCGGTGACAGTGGTCGTGATGGTTATTTCTGTTATCGACTCACTCCGTGCATTCGATCTGGTGGCTATCATGACACGCGGTGGACCGGCGAACTCCAGCGAAGTATTGGCGAACTTTATGTACATTCAGGCGTTTAATAACTATCGCATGGGCTATGCGGGTTCGATTGCTGTGATCCTGATGGGGTTGATGTTGATTTTTATCGTTCCGTATCTGATTTATACCGCGCGCAACGAGTTGGAGTATTAGGCTATGGCTACTACAACACAACGGCTGGAACTGCCTACACTACAGACAAAAATTCGCAGAGGACGCAATCCTGTCCAGACCTCGGCTTTCTTCGTAGCGCTGATCGCATTCACGATACTCTGGCTTATTCCTATGTTTGGTGCGCTGTATATGTCGATCCGCACACAAGGCGATATTTCTGCGAACGGGCTATGGTCGTTGCCGAAACAAATCACCTTTGACAACTTTGGCACGGCATGGGAACGCGGGCGTGTCTCGACCTATCTGGGCAACAGCTTTATCATTACGATTCCCTCCTTGTTCGGGATGCTGTTTCTATCCTCACTAGCGGCGTTCGCGCTTGCCCGATACAAGTTCCGGGGAAATATGCTGCTCTATTTCCTGTTTGTTGCCGGAACAATGTTGCCTTTCCAGATTTTGATGCTGCCCGTTTTTTATATGACCACAAAGATCGGGTTATATAACCAGTATGGCGGTTTGATCTTGATCCACACTGCGTTCCAGCTTGGATTCTGCACTTTCGTGTTGCGCAATTTTATGCGCACGATTCCGAGCGAAATACTCGAAGCGGCGCGTATTGACGGAGCAGGAGAGTTCCGACTCTATTGGCAGATCATGATCCCGTTGAGCCTGTCCTCGCTGGCGGCGCTGGCAACGCTGGAATTTACGTGGGTATTCAATGATTATCTATGGGCGATTGTATTGATCAGCGACGGTGCAAAGAAACCCGCTACGG
The DNA here is from genome assembly GCA_964432445.1 of uncultured Anaerolineaceae bacterium. GTDB lineage: Bacteria > Chloroflexota > Anaerolineae > Aggregatilineales > UBA2796 > JBBRMW01. The sequence continues at coordinate 259 of CAYSOC010000132.1, read as the reverse complement.
CTGGCATTGCCGCACTCAAGGGGCAGTTTAACACAGACTGGCCTGTGCTGGTTGCCGGGGCGATGCTGGCAACGCTCCCGACAATCTTTGTGTTCACCTTCCTGCAACGCTATTTCATTCAGGGCTTGACGCTTGGCTCCGGGAAATAGCAGCGGATAGCTTTTGTAACGAATCGATCAGGGCTTCATCAGTATCGCGGCCATAGCCGCCGGATTTTGGCAAACCACCGATTTCCAAGATGGCAGCGCCATCAAAGCCC
>CAYSOC010000131.1:0-19047 GCA_964432445.1 uncultured Anaerolineaceae bacterium | reverse complement strand
ATTGCCGCGCTCCGTGAGCGTGAAATCATCGTCAAGGTAGAGGAACACCGTGATCAGTTGCTGACTATCAAGCGGGGCGAGATGGATTGGCAATCCCTGAACAAATGGCGGCTGGCATTGCATACCGAATTTGATCAGGTTTATGCGACAACGAAATTGCCGGACTATCCCGACTATGGACGCGCAAACACATTCCTGCTGAAGGCACGACGGAGCATGGGGGAAACATGAATAACGACCCTCGCCTGACGCAAACGATCACCGAACAACCTTATCCGTTACTGTTTGTGACGATTAGCGGTGCGCATCTATATGGATTTCCTTCGCCGGATTCCGATGTTGATATGCGCGGCGTGCATGTGTTGCCCGTACAAACGATCAGCCGAATGGTGACGGAAGACGAAACACTGGAATCTTCCACTATCCGCGAAGGTTTGGAAATTGATTTGGTGTCGCATGACATGCGTAAATTTTGCGGAATGCTGCTCAAGCGCAATGGCTATGTGTTGGAACAGCTATTTTCGCCGTTGATTGTCCATACGACGCCGGAACACGAAGAGTTGAAAGCATTGGCGATGGGTTGCATCACGCGCCATCACGCCCATCACTATCTGGGTTTTGCCGATAATCAATGGCGGCTGTTTATGAAGGAAACACCACATCGTATCAAGGCTCTGTTATATGTTTTCCGTGTGTTGCTGACCGGGATTCACCTGATGCAAACGGGGCAGATCGAGGCAAACTTGCTGCATCTGAATCAGGAATATAACCTGCCATACATCCCGGCACTGGTGGCGCGTAAGCTGTCTGGTGCGGAAAAGGGGACGCTGGAAAACGACGCTGACATTGTGTTTTATCAGCAGGAAATCATGCGACTGCGGGAGCAACTGGCACATTTGCGCGATGTTACCCATCTGCCGGAAGAGCCGCGTAACCGTGCCGGGATGGACGATTTTCTGGTGCGCGTGCGCCTTTCGATGGGCATGGCAGAGGGAATCTAAAGGCAATGTTGTGGTCTGATTTAATAGCTAAGGTTGTATTGTGAACATCAAAATCCCTGAACTCTCCCTTGTGGTACTCATTGGCGCATCTGGTTCCGGCAAATCCACCTTTGCACGCAAGCACTTCCTGCCTACCGAAATCATCTCATCGGACTTTTGCCGCGCACTGGTCAGCGACGATGAAAACAATCAGGAAGCGACCAATCCCGCCTTCGAGGTGTTGCACTTCATCGCGCGGAAACGCCTCGCGCTGGGCAAGTTAACTGTCATCGACGCGACCAATGTGCAGCCGGAAGCGCGTAAACCTCTGCTGGAACTGGCACGCGAATTTCATATGATGGCGGTGGCGATTGTCCTGAAAATTCCCGAACGGCTCTGCTATGAGCGCAACGCACAGCGCCCGGATCGTGCGTTTGGCCCGCATGTCGTCCGGCGGCAATATACACAACTGCGGCAAACGCTGCACAAGCTGGAAAAAGATGGCTTCCGCTATGTGCATGTGCTGGACAGCGTGGAAGATGTGGATAACGCGGCCATCACGCGCGAACCGATGTGGAACAACCGCACACAGGATCACGGCCCGTTCGACATCATTGGCGATATTCACGGCTGCTTCGATGAACTGCACACCCTCATGACGAATCTCGGTTATCAAATCGAGGCACATGCAGAGGGTTATACTGTCATGCCGCCAGAGGGACGCCGCGCGCTGTTCCTCGGTGATCTTGGGGATCGCGGGCCAAAGACGCCGGATGTTTACAAGCTGGTGATGGGTATGGTTGCCGAAGGGAAAGCGCTGTGTGTTCCCGGCAACCATGATGTAAAGTTATTGCGTAGATTACACGGCAAAAGTACGACGCCACCTTCACACGGTTTGGGGCTGACGCTGGAACAACTTGCCGCCGAACCGCCTGAATTGACAGAACGAGTAAAAACCTTTATTGATGGCCTGATCAGCCATTACGTGCTGGATGATGGCAAACTGGTAGTTGCACACGCGGGTATGAAAGAATCCATGCAGGGGCGTGGATCGGGTGCGGTGCGCGAATTTGCATTGTACGGCGAGACCACAGGCGAACGCGATGAGTTTGGCCTGCCAGTGCGCCTGAATTGGGCAACGGAATATCGTGGCAAGGCGATGGTGGTCTATGGGCATACGCCAACACCGGATGCCGAGTGGCTGAACAACACAATCAATATTGATACAGGCTGCGTGTTCGGTGGCAAACTCACCGCGCTACGCTACCCGGAGCGTGAACTGATCAGCGTTCCCGCTGCGCACACCTACGCGGAATCTGCCAAGCCATTCCTTGCCGCCGAGAATCAAGCGCCCGCGTTGACTTTTCAACAGCAACTTGACGATATGCTGAGTCTGGACGATGTAATCGGCAAGCGTCTGATCGAAACGCAACTATATGGCAAGGTCATCATTCGGGAAGAGAACGCGGCTGCCGCTCTGGAAGTGATGAGCCGCTTTACAGTCAATCCACGCTGGCTGATCTATCTGCCGCCTACCATGTCGCCATCGGAGACGAGCCGCCAGCCCGGATTGCTGGAACATCCAACCGAAGCGTTCAACTTCTACCGCTCACAGGGCATTCCTCGCGTGATTTGCGAAGAGAAGCATATGGGATCGCGTGTGGTTGTGATCGTATGCCGGGACGAAGATACAACGCGCAAACGCTTCGGCGTAATTGGCGAAGGCATTGGTATTTGTTATACACGCACCGGGCGACGCTTTTTCAATGATCCAGCATTGGAAGCGGGATTGCTGGCGCGCGTCCATGCGGCGTTGACTGCTTCCCGCCTGTGGGAAGAGTTGAATACGGATTGGGTATGTCTGGATGCCGAATTGATGCCCTGGTCGGCAAAAGCACAGGATTTGCTGCGTAATCAATATGCGGCGGTAGGCGTAGCGGCGCGTACCTCGCTGAATCTGGCAAACCAGGCGTTAGCACAACTATCAGCGCGCGGACTGGATACGAACGGTCTGGCGGAGCGTTTCGCAGTGCGTGAGGAATTGGCGACACAATACACCCAGGCCTATCAACGCTATTGCTGGCCTGTCGCCACCCTGGATGATCTGAAACTCGCGCTGTTTCATCTGCTTGCCAGCGAAGGGGCGGTACATACCAACAAAGATCACACCTGGCATATGCAAATGTTGCAAAAGCTGTGCGATGCGGATAATGGTTTGCTATTCAAGACCCGCCACCAAACAATTGATTTGCTGGATGAACAAAACCTGTCCAATGGTGTCGCGTGGTGGATGGAACTCACAGAGCGTGGCGGCGAGGGGATGGTGGTCAAGCCGTTGGACTTCATCACACGAGGGCAGCGCGGCATTGTGCAGCCTGCGGTGAAGGTGCGCGGCAAGGAATATCTGCGGATTATCTATGGTCTGGAATATTCACTGCCGGAAAATCTGGAGCGACTGCGTTCGCGGGGACTGTCTGCCAAACGATCATTGGCGTTGCGTGAATTTGCACTCGGTATCGAAGGGCTGGAACGCTTCATTCGGCGTGAACCGCTACGCAAGGTGCATGAATGTGCCTTCGGCGTCCTGGCGATGGAAAGCGAGCCGATTGATCCGCGTCTGTAAAAGCAAAAGTACGTCCCGGATTCAATAATGAATCCAGCATAGGCAACCAACCAAATTTATACGGTTGCCTTATGATTTTCTACCAGACGGTATTTACAGATGCTATAGTCGGAAAGCGAACTGGAAATACAAGGTAGACCGAAATTCAGATGAAACATATACCTGTCCTCCTAAACTGGAAAATCATCCGTATTGCGGTTCTGTTCATTCTGATAACTTTGTTTCCGTCCACAACACCGCAGGCTAACAGTGTGCATTTTACAACGCTGCCACAGAAATTTTTCTTCACGGATACTTCGACTGCATCGCCAGCAGGACGGATGATGGTCATTGACACCACCGGACAGGCACGCCGGGTATTCGCAAGCGATAACCACGGTAACGTGGAGAGTGCCAGCCCTGATATGCAATATATTGCATATAGTCGCGTTGAAAGTGTTCTAGGTGGTTCACCTAATTCAATTTTTTGGATTGGTGATTTGACAACTGGGCAACGAGTACGTGTAGGTGATTTAACCACCAAAGGTGGTAGTATGCACTGGATGTCTAACAGTAAATGTGTTCTATTACAAGAACTCTTTTCGGACCCAGCCAATCTTTGGGAGTTGCCAAAACTCACGATTTATAATCCAGTAACCCAAACCAGTTATTCACTTGGATTCAATGCCTGGTTCGTTGGTTTCTTCCCCCCACCATACGATTATATTGGGTTGTTCATGGATTTCTCCCAAAAGACATATCTCAAAAATTTTAATGTGAATGGCTCACCAGTCTGCCAGCCTTGGAGTGGTGACCCGGCTGAGGTCACGCTCGCCTTGCGACAAAATACAACGATTGGTGGTGGGCTTTCCGGCGCGAAACCTATCCTGGCACTGGATGACTCAGGCAGTGGCATCCGATTCTATGATTTCACGGGGAATTTCACGAATCCGACCTATGGAGGGATGCTGGGCGCTCCCCAGATTGACGTCAACGCAAGCCGGGGAATTTTATGGTCTCCCAACGGGCAGTATGTCGCGCTGATTTATCCCTGGGACAAGGTAGACGTGCGTTCGTATGTGCCGCAAATGTTTTCATCAGTGGTAAAGAACCCGATTCCGAATACGGAAGAAAATCCGCAGAATTCATGGATGGATGTCCATTGGGCAAACGACTCGCAGCACCTGTATATCACCGTGCGAACATCCCGTCCGCTCAAGACCTACGTCTATTACCTCAGCCCGGAATTCGGGTATTCTACGCTGCTCTACGAATCGCCAATCCCAACCGATCACATTGGTATGTATGACCCGGAGACGGGTACATTCCACCTGAAGAATACACATACGGGCAGTTCTGCCGATCTCTCCTTTGCCTTCGGCGGGACAGGCGATGTCCTGTACCCGGTGGCAGGTGACTGGGATGGCGATGGGGTGGATACGATTGGTGTGTACAACAGCACCGAGGGACGCTTCCTGCTGCGGAACAGCAATTCGGCGGGCAGTGCAGACATCAATCAGTTGTATGGCAATCCCGGCGATAAACCCGTCACAGGCCGCTGGAAATATGGTTCGTTGACCGATGGCATTGGTGTCTTCCGTTCATCGAGCGGGATGGTCTTTTATCTGTCCAATAGCCCAACCTCCGGCGTTACCAATTACGCAGTAGTGCTTGGTTCCCCTGGCGATGTTGGTATCGCTGGCGACTGGAATGCCGATGGACAGGACAGCCTCGGTGTCTTCCGACCCTCCAACACGCGCTTCTATCTCTCCGATTATGTGCAGGATGGGGTCGTCTATAGCGATTATGATTTCGTCTTCGGGAACGCTACGGATTTGCCTGTTGCCGGGGATTGGACAGGATCGGGCTTCACAGGGGTCGGGATGTTTCGGCCTTCAACGAGTCAGTTTTTCCTGAAAAATGCGCTTGCCGCAGGCGACCCGGATACAACATTTACCTTTGGAGATGATGGCTTTCTGCCTATTGCCGGGCATTGGACGATTCCAGCCGAGCCGCCTGCGCTGGTAGATACCGAAAGTCCGCCGCCACTGAGCGCCGTGCTTGCCCCTGTGAGCAATCCCGGCAAATCAAATGTTCCGTCGGGAAGTGGTGACTAATTTGCAGCAGGGCTTGATCCGCGTCTGTAAAAAACAAAACCCGGTACAGTTGTGCCGGGTTTCAAATCAACGGAGCGGGATTAGGTAACTTCGACCTTGACCTTGCTTTTGCCTGTGGTGCTGGGGCCGTCGTTGCCGCCGCCGTCCGACTTTTCACGGGCAGCCTTCGCCTTTTCCATCTCGCGGTTGACTGTTTCCTGTACGCCGTCGATCAACACCTTGAACGATTCCAGAAATTCCTCGCGTGCCTTCCTGCCGTGTTCTCTGAACTCCGGCGGGAGCAACCCCTGAAGCGCCTTTACTGTTTCCTGAGCAGCGTTGCTCTGATGCTCAAGAAACTTCTGAAAATGTGACTTTTCAGCGCTTTCGGTTTTCTCGGTGTTCTCCGTCTCGTTGTCGGGGGCAGTGTTCTGCTCTTCCATGATCAATCCTCGTCAATTCTCACGTGCAATTATATACGGGATTCAGCGGACAGGGTTGCACACGCTAGACCGGATTATCCAGACCGCTTGCGCCAACGGGCAGGGCTTCCGGGCGCTCTACCGTGCTATTCGTCGATAGATAGCGTCCCTGTTCTGCGGACTCATAAATTGTTTGCATGATGTCGAGAACGTGGAAAGCCAGCGCACCACTCGCGCGATGCGGACGGTTCTGCCGGATTCCGAGCGCCATATCCGCCGCACCGATGCTGCGCAGGTTATCCGTATAGCCGTGCGTCAACGGGACGGTCTGCCATTCGCTGTGATTATAGCGGCGCAGACGCACCACACCGTTGAAGTTATTCGGGTCAGGGACGCTCAACGTACCTTCACTGCCATAAATTTCCATGCGTGGCACTTCCGAACCCCACACATCGAAGCTGGTGATCAGTGTACCGAGCGCACCGCTGGCGAAATGCAACAGACCAACGGTATGTGTTGGCACTTCGACCTGAATCATCTGTCCCAGTTTTGGCTGGCTGCTGATCCTGCGTTCCGGGAAGCTGATGCGCGTTGCCGAGGTTATACCCTCTACTGCCCCCAGCAGATGCACCAGCGTTGTCAGATAATACGGCCCCATATCGAACAACGGGCCACCACCGAACTTGTAGAAAAACTCTGGGTCAGGATGCCACGCTTCCGGGCCGTGTCCCATCATGAAGGCTGTCGCTGCGACAGGCCGCCCGATCCAGCCATCGTCAATCAATTTGCGGCAGGTCTGCAACGGACCACAGAAAAAGGTATCGGGAGCGCTCCCAACGCGAACCCCTTTTTTCGCGGCAGCGTCCAGAATCTCCTGACCTTCTTCACGGGTGAGTGCAAACGGCTTTTCCCCGTAGACATGCTTTCCCGCTTCGATGGCGCGCATAGCAATGGTGTAATGCGCACGCGGCACAGTGAGATTGATGATCATATCAATCGAGGGATCAGCCAGCATATCCTCGACGGTGCAGGCAGTCAGCCCATGTTGCGCCGCTTTTTCCTCTGCGCGCTTCATGTCCATATCAGCACAGGCAGCGAGGTTCAGAATCGGGAATTTGCGTCCGGCGGTGAAATAGGTGTTGCTGATATTGCCACAACCGATTACCCCAACATTCAATTTAGCGCCCATGACCCAATCCCTTGTCTATCATAAAGCGAACGCTCTTTTGCACTGCTTCGATCATGTCTGTACCACATTCATCGAGTTCCACAATCAGCCAGGGAACAGAAGAGGGCAGCGCGTCAATAATCGGCGCGTAATCCACCTTGCCGTCACCTACAGCGTACATCGGTTTGGCGGGGTTGACCATGCCATCCTTGACGTGGATCATGCCAAGACGCGAACCGAGATGCTTGATCACTGCAATTGGATCAGCGCCACCGACAACCACCCAATAGGTATCCAGTTCAAACTGCACTTCTGGATCAAGTTTTTCCAGCAACGCATACAAGCCATAGCGCCCGCCAACAGTACGCAGTTCAAAATCATGGTTGTGGTAGAGGATGGTGATTCCCCGTCCTTTGGCGGTTTCGTTCGCGGCGTTAAGCTGATCCGCCAGCCCTTTGATTCCATCTTCGGTATTGAACGTATCCGGCGGACGCCAGGGGCAAATCAGTTTTTTGCAGTCAAGCGCCGCAGCCGTATCTAATGAGCGCTTGAAGCCGTCCGGCGTCAATACATCTGTGTGCATCGAAGTAACCGTCAGCCCCAGGTCTTTTAGCTGTTGTGCGACCTGCTCTGCCGGACGATTATTGAGTCCGGCCAGTTCGACCCCGGCATAACCTGCTTTGGCTACTGTTTCGAGCGTTTTATCAAAATCCTGTGCGAGTTGTTCCCGCACGCTATATAACTGTAATCCGATAGGAAGAGTCACAATGAATTTGTCCTTATTCTATTTGTTAGCGCGAACAATTATGAGGCGCGGGCAATTTTTCCGCATTCGGAAGGTTGCACGAACCTGAAAGTGTGGGGTGTTTCCATTTTGCCGGGAAGCACGGCACAGTAAAACGGATTATAACGAGAAACCGTTTTCAGGGTGTAACGTCGTCAAATTGTCGTACAATTTGAAATTTTTGTGAATTTTCTGTTATACGGCTGTAATTCGTAAAAATCCGGGCAAGATGGGTGTAACATTTAGAAATGTAACAAACGGAAAGGTATCGACGATGACCGCGCCAAGCCAAACCACAGATGAACTTAGTGAACTTCAGCATCAACTTGAACGTACCCAGGCGGCCTATGTCTCGACCTTGATGGAAAAAAATTTCCTGCAACGGGCGATGGCAGATTTGAACTTTCATCATAACGCGCATGATGGAATCGTTTACACCGATGCAAACGGGCGAGTCGTCTATGCCAACCCATATTTTTTGAAAATGATGAATGTTGAAAACCCCGATGATATTTTGAATAAACCGTTGCCAGATTATATGTGGCTTACAGCCGACGATGCTTCCAGGCTGTTCGCGGATGTGAAAGAGTTTGGCTTTGTCCGGGAGCGCGAACTAAACCTCTATAACCGTGAGAAATCATCGGTGTTTGTTGCCTGTTCTGCCGTTGCCAGCCGCGACAATGAAGGCAAGTTTGTTGGCACGGAAATCATGCTCTGCAATGTCACGACCAAGAAAAAGGTACAGGCCGAACTCGCCCAGCGGACAAAAGCCCTGGAGCGCGTGACGGAATTTTGCCGTTATTCAATCGAGAACCTCGATGAAATGGTCAAGCGTGGGGCAGAACGCGCCGAATTGCTCCAACTGCTCAAAGAGATCAAGGGCGAGTTCGCCAAAATCTCTGAATAACTACACCAGTCCCAACTCACGTTGTAGAGCCAGCGCAACTGCCCCCAGCGCTGGCAAATTCGGCGTCGTATCCAACACCAATGCCACCCCATCGGGAAGCCGCTCATTGCTGGATTCAATGTAATCCTGGATATGTTCCAGCAACAATTCGCCAAGTTCACCGACTGCCCCCGCCAGAACAATCCGATCCGGGCGTAGCAACGCCGACGCCCAGATGACAATCTGTGACAGCGTTTCCGTGAGTTTATCGAGCATCGCCAGCGCCTTCGGATTTTCAACATCTATCGCGTGGCGCAAGTACAACCATGTCAGGTCGGTTTCTGCCAGAACGGAAAGCATGACAGGTTTCGGCAACGCTTCCACCTGTTCACGAATTCGGGATTGGCTGAGGATGTCTGCGTAGGTTTGCCCGTTGGCGGTGTGCATCTCCCCGATCTGGCTACCGTGATGATAACGGGCATCATCCAGCGCAACGCCAATCCCGACAGCTTCATCTACCAGAATCGTGACGAGGTTCTGACCGTCGTGATCATGGAAGGTATAGTTTGCCAGCGCTGCCAGTTCTGTCGCATCGGCAAGATAGACCGGGACACCATAGCGCTGCTGCAACAATCCCTGTAACTGCAATTTCTGCCAGCCGAGTTCTTCGAGTGTAACTATCCCGGCGCGTTCATCAACTTCTGCCTGCAACCCGGCACACAGACACAGCAATCGGGAATCCAGTTGCGCGATCAATCCGTCGATCACTTCCTGAATCGCATAGAGCGCGTTTTTTCCATCCAGACCAACCAGCGAACGGCTGTGTTCGACGCCTGCTGTTCCATCGAGCGTCGCCAGCACACCGTGTACATTGCTACGATTGATCGATAGTCCGATGACCTGTCGCGCCGATGGGACGAATCGCAACAGGCGCGGACGCTTGCCGCCCTCTTCGGTAGATTGCCCTAGTCCGGTTTCTTCCAGATAACCCTCTTCCAGCAGTTCCGCCACCAGATCGGAGACGGTAGGCTTGGCAAGCCCGGTATGTGCCGAAAGTTCGGCACGGCTGGATGCCAGTTCCAGATAGACAGAACGGAGCAGGAGTTGCTTGTTTTCGCGGCGTAGTGCGCCATGTGTTGCCTTGAGCGGGAATCGCGTCGTCATGCTGTCAACCCGAACGCTGGCGAAGCGCCTCAAACATAATCACCGAGGCAGCAACAGCGGCATTGAGCGATTCTGCACCAGATGCCATCGGGATATTTATTGTCGTCCTGGCGATCCGCCGGGCGTGAGCATCTGCGCCTTCCGCTTCACTACCGATAATCAGCGCGGCAGGCTCGCGCCAGTTCACCGATGTGTAGGCCATATCCCCGCTTGCGTCTGCCAGATAAATCGGAATTGCAGCATAGTGTTCTTCGATTTCTGCCCATGTCAGACGACGGATCGGCAGGCGGAACTGTGCGCCCATCGCACCACGCAGCACTTTCGGGTTAAATGGATCGACGCTGTTGGGAGCGAGGACGACCATATCGACGCCCGCGCCCGCCGCCGAGCGCAATACCGTCCCAAGATTACCAGGATCAGCGATGCCATCCAGAATCAGCGCCAGTTGAATATTCGCGGGAATATCCAGCTTCGGCATCGGAAAGACCGCCAGAAGGCCAACCGGAGTTTCGACATCGGAAACATAGGTCATGATGTCTGGCGCAACTTCCAGCAAATCTGTACCAAGCGTGCGCAACGCTTCGTAAAGCTGGAAGGTTGGGCGATCTGGCTGGGCGGCTTCGGCGGTGTAAAACGCAAAGGAGGGGATTGCCCCACTATCCAGCGCATCGTTGATCAGCCGAACGCCTTCCAGCACAATTTTCTCCTCTGTGCGACGGGTTTTGGGCTGGGTCTGGAGCGCCCGAACGAGTTTTACACGCTCGTTTTGCTGGCTGGTGATAGTGGTCATAATTCCCCGAATGTCCTCTGGTGCGTCTTTAATAATCCCCCATGATTGTACGCCTGCACGGAAATTCTACAAATCGTGATATTGAGACAACTCTAACATGACGAATGTCAATTGTTGAGGTGAGGGGGAAAGGGCTATTATGGAGCCGTGATGCAGAGAAAACATATCGCATCACGATTCACCCAACTGGCCTCTGCGCCAAAAAATTCACAGTTTTAATATTACATGCAGGTCAATGGCTTCTCTCCACAAACGCCTGCATCTAACGCGCATAAAATCGCAAAAGGAGCGATAATAATGCAATCTCTGGCGTATGTGAAAGAACGGGAAACAATGCAATTTCCGGCCTATGTGAAACACAGGAAGCTCCGCAACTGGATTGAGGAAATGGTCGCGCTATGCAAGCCCGACAGCGTACACTGGTGCGATGGTTCTCAGGAAGAATATGATGAACTGTGCGCACAACTTGTCGAAAAAGGCACGTTCATCAAGCTAAACGAAAAACTGCGTCCCAATAGCTTCCTGGCTTTCTCTGACCCAACCGATGTGGCGCGTGTTGAAGACCGTACCTACATTTGCAGCCTGAGCAAAGCCGAAGCCGGCCCAACGAATAACTGGGTAGACCCCCGCGAGATGCACAAGACGCTGGATACGCTTTTCGATGGTTGTATGCGCGGACGTACCATGTACGTCGTTCCGTTCAGCATGGGGCCGCTTGGCTCGCCCATTTCCTATGTCGGCGTAGAACTTTCGGATTCGGCCTATGTTGCGGTCAACATGCGAATCATGACACGCATGGGACGCGCGGTATATGATGTTCTGGGCGAAGATGAGCCATTCGTTCCCGCCATTCACAGCGTCGGCAAGCCACTCGCACCAGGCGAAAAGGATGTGACATGGCCTTGCAACAAGGAAAAGTACATCGTCCACTTCCCACAGGAGCGCTCGATCTGGTCATATGGTAGCGGTTATGGTGGTAACGCGCTGCTTGGCAAGAAGTGTTTCGCGCTACGTATCGCTTCCAACATTGCGCACGACGAAGGCTGGCTGGCAGAACACATGGCAGTTATCGGCGTCGAATCGCCCGAAGGCGAAAAGACCTATCTCGCTGCTGCGTTCCCCAGTGCCTGCGGCAAGACAAACTTTGCGATGCTGATTCCGCCCAAAGCATTTGATGGCTGGAAGATTACCACTGTTGGCGACGACATTGCGTGGATCAAGACTGGCAAAGATGGCAAACTGCACGCGATCAACCCGGAAGCCGGATTCTTCGGCGTCGCTCCCGGTACGAACGAAAAGACCAACCCGAACGCGATGGCAACGATCCGCGCCAACACCATCTTTACAAACGTCGCGCTCACACCCGAAGGCGATGTCTGGTGGGAAGGCATGACCGATACCCCGCCTGCACACCTGACTGACTGGCAAGGCCAGCCCTGGACACCGGACAGCGGACGCAAGTCGTCACACCCGAATTCACGGTTCACTGTTCCCGCCGGCCAATGCCCGTCGATTGACCCGGAATGGGAAAACCCGGAAGGTGTGCCGATTAGCGCGTTCATCTTCGGTGGTCGCCGCAGTACGGTTGCACCGTTGATCTTCCAGGCATTCAACTGGGCCTATGGCGTGTATTTCGCCGCGACAATGGGATCGGAAATGACCGCCGCTGCCGCTGGCAAGATTGGCGAAGTCCGCCGTGACCCATTCGCTATGCTCCCCTTCGCGGGCTATCACATGGCGAGCTATTTCAACCACTGGCTGCGTTTTGGGCGCTCAATCCAGAACCCGCCGCGTATCTTCCTCGTGAACTGGTTCCGCAAGGACGAGAACGGCAAATTCCTGTGGCCGGGTTTTGGCGAGAATATGCGCATTGTGAAATGGATTGTCGAGCGCACGCGCACCCGTGCGGCTGGTATGGAGACGCAACTGGGGCGCGTTCCGGCCTATGACGATTTGGACTGGACTGGATTGGAAAACTTCACCCGCGAGGATTTCAACCGCGCGATGTCCATCAACCGCGCTGAGTGGAAACAGGAAATCCTCTCGCATGAGGAACTGTTCATCAGGCTATATGACCGTATCCCGAAGGAATTGCTGGCAGTGCGTGAATTGCTGCTCTCCAGCCTATGGCGCGAAGAAGAGTGGGCGGACCGGCACGAATAACCGCCTGTCTTCTCCTGAGAAGTTAGTCAACACTCTGTAAAATAATCTGGTCTGGCGCACCATACGCCGGATCAGATTATTTTTCGGCCAGAACCAATTATTTGTATGCTTCCGGGCAATCTGTCTGCCTCTGGCGCTTCAAAAATTTTTCAATTTCATCCTGCGTAGCATACTGCGATTTTTTCGGGAAGCGTTCTCTGCCGTTGGTGGCGACCCAGCCTTTTCCACGTATATGGCCGACAAGCCATTGTTCACCGACATTCCCTTCGACAATTGTCACGGGTTCGGGAAGTTTGTGGTATCGGTTCAGATTATCAAGAGTTACGTGAACTGTCATTTCGTCGCTCATCATTTTGCCTTTTGACTGAGAATGCGTTGGGGCTAACCACATCTCTTTCGTTTCATTTTACAAATTTAATATATAAAAACTCTAAATTATCCACTGTTACCATAGTCCCGATTCCTGGATATGGCTACGCATACAGGCAAGCAGACGCGGCTGGAATCAGATGGGAATTGTTGATACATAATTTACGCGCCGCAGACAATTTTCTTATAATTTTCGTGGTATAAAGAAGGTGTAGCAAATCTGGTATCAGGAGGAAATATGAGCAATATCACTCGTTGGAACCCGATGCGCGACCTGGCAGACATGAATCGCTGGATGGATCGGGCATTCGAGAATTACTGGGGCGAGAAGGGGACAGACTGGAACCTGCCCGCGCTGGATGTTCTCGATAAGGACAATCAAATCATCGTCAAGGCGGAGCTACCGGGCTACACACCGGAGCAGGTAGACGTTCGGATCGAAGGGGATGTGTTGCACCTCAAGGGGCAGCGCACTACCGAATCGGAGAAGGGCGAGGAAGGTGGACAATACCACCTGCGTGAGCGCTCCATGAGCAGCTTCACCCGCAGCGTCCGGCTTCCGATTGCAGTGGACAGTGAGAAGGCAGTTGCGGAATTTGAAAATGGCGTGTTGACGCTCAAATTACCAAAGAATGAGAATGCGCTGCCGAAACGAATCAACATCACCTCACCGAAGCTGATCCACGCCAACAATAAATAACGGTTAGCCTGTGGGCGGGAGAATTTACTCCCGCCCTTTTGTTTTACGCGATCTTTCTCCAGATTAAACCTCTCGTCTGTTTCTCGTTATAATTGTGCTACCCGGCACTTAGAGAACAGAAAGTTGTTTCCATGCCAGCATCCTATGCCTACCAGAAGCAGATCAAAGCCTTTCACGAAGAGCGCGAACATCTGGCACACCAGCAGGTGATGCACGAACTCGGCGTGCGGCGTCCCTTTGAAACCCTTCTGGCGACGGTAGGCAGGCAGCATGGCTGGACATTCATCAGCGAGGAAACATTCAAGGGGACAACCGGCAAGACCATCCGTCCCGATGCCGTCTTCAAGGACGATTTCAATCTCCGGCGCGGCTATCTCGAATCCAAAGACAGCAACGACAATCTGGATAAAGAGATCGAAGCCAAGCGCGCACGCGGCTATCCTTTCACCAATATCATCTTTGAAGATTCAACGCGCGCCGTCCTGTTCCAGAACAAGCAGGAAGTTTTGCAGGCCGACTTCAATAACCCGACACAACTTTCCGATCTGCTCCGCCAGTTTTTTGAATATACCGAACCAGATATTGAAGGCTTTCAACAAGCAGTGGATGCCTTCAAAGACCGTGTAAAAGAACTTGGCGAAGGGTTGCAGGCCAAGATCGAACAGGCGCACAAAACCAACAAGGCATTCAGTACCGCATACGCTACCTTCCACGAACTCTGCCGCGAGTCGCTCAACCCGGCGATCACAAAAGCACAAGTCGATGAAATGCTGATCCAGCACCTGCTCACAGATCGGCTGATGCGCAAGGTGATCGACAACCCGGATTTCCGCAGCCGCAACATCATCGCCACCGAAATCGACAAGGTGATCGACGCCATGACCAGCGCCTCGTTCAACCGGGATGCCTATCTGCAATCGCTGGATCGCTTCTATGCCGCCATCGAACGCGCCGCCCACACCCTGACCGATTTCAGCGACAAGCAGCACTTTCTGAATCAGGTCTACGAGCGCTTCTTTCAGGGGTATTCCGTCAAGACGGCAGACACACACGGCATCGTCTATACACCACAGCCGATTGTCGATTTCATGTGCGCCAGCGTCGAGGAAGTCCTGCGTACCGAATTTGGCAAGAAACTGGGCGACGATGGCGTGGTCATCCTTGACCCCTGCACCGGGACGGGCAATTTCATTGTGAACCTGATCAATCGTGCGCCACCGGAAGCACTGGAGCGCATGTATACGAATGGCCTGTATGCCAACGAGATCATGTTGCTGCCCTATTATGTGGCGGCGCTGAACATCGAATATGCGTATATGCAGCGCGCAGGCAGCTATCACCCGTTCGAGGGGCTGTGCTTCGTGGATACACTCGACCTCAAGCATGGCATCCAGCCGGAACTCTTCGGATTGACGGAAGAAAACCGCAAGCGTGTTATCCGCCAGAGCCAAGCGCCGATTACGGTGATCATCGGCAACCCACCGTATAACGTTGGGCAGGCAAACGAGAATGAAAATAATAAAAATCAGCAATATTCCGGGAAGAATGGGGTTGATACGCGCGTAAAGGAAACCTATGTGAAGGATTCCAAAGCGACACTCCGTAATAAACTTTATGATCCCTATGTAAAATTTTTTCGTTGGGCGTCAGACCGTTTACAGGAACGCGATGGTATTGTTTGTTATGTGAGCAACAACAGTTTTGTGGATCAGATTGCTTTTGACGGAATGCGTAAACATTTATTGCAGGATTTCACCCGTGTTTACCACATTGACTTGCATGGCAATGTGCGCCAAAACCCAAAACTCAGCGGGACAACGCACAATGTTTTCGGGATTCAGGTTGGTGTTGGAATTACAGTTGCGATTCGCTCAAAAGAACATATGAAACGGACTCTGCACTATTTTCGTGTGCCGGAGGAATGGCGAAAAGAAGAAAAACTGGCGTGGTTGAGTGATTTAGTCAGAAAAAAGGAAGAGTCGAATGCGGCGTTATTAACGCTATCCGTTGCTACAGAATTGACCCCACTCCCCAGTCCCGCTGATTCCGTTGTTCCAGATGAGACCCGTTCGGGATTGACCCCACCCCCCAGCCCTGCTGACTCCGCTGTTCCAAGTGAGACCCGTTCGGGATTGACCCCACCCCCCAGCCCCCTCCCCGCTGGCAGGGAGGGGGAGAATACCGAATACGAACAGCGGAGATGGATGACGGGTGGAGATTTATGGGAAAAATTGAAACCACTGGCGCGGCAAATGCGAACAAATCCTACCGAAGCCGAAGATAATTTGTGGCAGGAACTTCGTAAAAAACAGCAGGGTCACATCAAATTTCGACGGCAACACAGTTTTGAACGTTTTATTGTCGATTTCTATTGTGCATCGGCCAAACTGATCATTGAAGTGGATGGTAAAATTCATGACTATACTCAAATTGAAGATCAAGTGCGGCAAGCCTTTTTGGAAAACCAGGGCTTGCGCGTACTGCGCTTTACCAATGAACAGGTTATGAAGAACCGCTCCTGGGTATTGGAACAAATCAATCTGGCGCTCTCCGATTCATTGACCCCACCCCCTGCTACCCTCCCCGCAAGCGATTCAGAACCCGACAGTTTTGAAAATATTGACCCCTATCCCCCCGCCCTTTCCCCGCAGGCAGGGAAAGGGAGCCAGGCCACGCGCGTCTGGAAGTCCCTCCTCGCTAGCGGGGAGGGATTTAGGGTGGGGTCAACCTCTCAAATGCCACCGGGGGGTGGGGTCAACAGCATGATTCATTGGAAAACTATCACGCCCGACGCCCGTAATTCATGGATTATTGCTGATAATTCCGAGCAATTTTCTTCATTTTTGCCTGTCGGGACAAAAGAATCAAAAAATACCAATAGCACAAACACGATTTTTAAAACATATTCGCTGGGAATTTCAACAAACCGGGACGATGTGGTTTATGATTTCGATGCTTCTACTCTGGCTAACAGGATGGAAAAATTTAGTGATGCTTATAATACAGAGGTAGATCGCTATAAACGCAAAGGTGCTGGCGCAAATCCTGATAGTTTTCTGGATTATTCACAAATTAAATGGAGTCGCAACCTTAAAGCCGAACTAAAAAGAGGCCAATATCTCGACTTTGCTGCTGAAAAAGTACGTGAGGCAACATACAGACCTTTTACGAAAAAAAACATTTATTTGGCAGATATTGCGGTTGATGAATCCGGGCAGGCATTTAAATTTTTTCCAATTCCGGAAACTGAGGATGAAAATCGCGCATTATGCCTTACTGATCTTGGTTCAGAAAAACCATTTATGGTATTGATGATAAAACAAGTTACTGATTTGCATTTTGTCGGAGCCGGGGCGGGTACTCAATGCTTCCCCTTTTACACCTATGATGAAGACGGCACAAACCGCCGCGAAAATATCACGGATTGGGCGCTGGCGCAGTTCCGCGAACACTACGCCGACCCAACTATCGACAAGTGGGATATTTTCTATTATGTCTATGGCGTGCTGCATTCGCCGGACTATCGCACGAAGTATGGCGAAGCGCTGCGGAAGGAACTGCCGCGCATCCCATTTGTACCGATATTGACCCCACCCCCTGACCCCCTCTTCGCTGGCGAGGAGGGGGAATTATTGACCCCTATCCCCCTGCCCTTTCCCCGCACGCAGGGAAAGGGTGCCGACGCGCCGGTTTGGAAGTCCCTCCTCGCTGGCAGGGAGGGATTTAGGGTGGGGTCAAAGGATTTCCGCACTTTTGCCGAAGCCGGACGCAAACTGGCAGACCTGCATCTGAATTATGAAACACTCGAACCCTATGCGCTCGAACAGCGCTATGACGAGAGCAAACTGCCGATTGCGGAGCGTGAGCGAGTGATCGACAAGATGGCGCTGAACAAGGACAAAACAGCGGTAGCGGTCAACAAGGCACTGACGCTTTCCGGCATCCCGGCGGCGGCGTTTGAGTACAAACTCGGCAACCGTTCGGCGCTGGAATGGGTGATCGACCAGTATAAGGTGAAAGACGAGAGCGATCCGAACCGTGCCGATGACCCTGGCTATATTGTGCGGCTGGTCGGGCAGGTGGTGCGCGTCAGCGTGGAGACGGTGGCGATTGTGAACGGGTTGCCCGCACTGGAATAAGCCGAAATTGACCCCTATCCCCCGCTCTTTCCCCACTAGCTGAGAAAGGGAGCCAATACACGCCCGTTTGGAAGTCCCTCTCCGCTGGCGGGGAGGGATTTAGGGTGGGGTCAAACAAAAACCCCAAAGTAATGGTCTTTGGGGTTGCGCAATTTTATGGAGCTTATGGCAACGGCGGGATTTGAACCTGCGACCAAGGGCTTATGAGTCCCCTGCTCTGCCACTGAGCTACGTTGCCTTGAATGGGGTGAATGTTAGCATAAATCGGATGGGTGTCAATGCCCGGTTATGCAAGCATTTCATTAGATCAGACCGTTCTGCCCGTCCTTTTTGAGCGCATCCACCACCAGTTTGACATCCTGGGCGCGGTCACGCTTGCAAATCAGGATAACGTCCTCGGTCTCCACAATCACGAGGTCTTCGACGCCAATAGTGACAACAGTCTTTTCGCCTACGATCAGCGTGTTCCGGCTGTCGATCTGGATGTGGTGTTCGTTCTCGGAACGGCGCGCGTTGCCCTGTTCGTCCTTGCCCAGCAGTTCATAGAGCGAACTCCACGTTCCGACATCGCTCCAGCCCATATCTACCGGAACCACAGCGACCTTTTCGGCTTTTTCCATAATCAGATAGTCGATGGATTGCTTCGGGAACGTTTCCCAGAGCAATCCGAGTTTACCGATATCGTTGGCGATTTGGGTCAAGCCTTGCGCCATTTCCGGTTGCTGCCGTTCAAACTCGGCCTTGATTGTTCTGGCCTGAATGCTTGGTTTTTTTCTCGATCAAT
>CAYSOC010000130.1:0-19054 GCA_964432445.1 uncultured Anaerolineaceae bacterium | reverse complement strand
TCAGCTTGCCGATGGCGCATTTCTGCCAACGCCCAAATGGGATGACATTGCCAACAACGTCTGGAAAGCCGACCTGAAAGGTAATTTCGGCTTCGAGGCGGGCGATGACATTGCCGCCAGTGCATTCCTGCATGATACGAAAGTTGCCGCGCCGAACGTCTCCTATCTGCATATCAACACAGTCTATGACAGCGTATTGATTTATTTCAATGATGAGATGAACGACGTTCCAAAAGGAAAAGGGTTGGTCGAAAGCTGGACGCGGGGACTGCGCGGCTCTATGCGGGGACTCGCGGAAAGCGCGACAAATTACCATTACTATCTGACCGATTATGGCAAGGATGTGAAAGGCTTAACGCCACACACGAGTATCTCTATGCCGTTGTTCTATCAGATCAAACAGGATAATGTGGCGCTGGTAGATTGGCTGCGTCGAAACGTCATAGATGGCGAAAAATTCTCTGTAGGCGAAGCCTTCCTCAAGTAGCTATCCTAAGAGACTGTCTGAAAACCTCAGTAGACCCCACCCTAAATCCCTCCCCGCTGGCGAGGAGGGACTTCCAGACCGTTGTGCGTTGCCCCCTTTCCCTGCTGGCGGGGAAAGGGTGGGGGATAGGGGGCAATCCTTTTCAGACCGTCTCTCATTTGAACAGTGCCGACAAAACACACGTTGGCGCTGTTACTTCTCCTTTTCTTCTACAACAAATGATTGGGCGTAACGCTTTCCGTTACATTTTTCAGGTTAACTTGACACGAAAAGTCTATTGAACTAAACTGAACAGTGATGAAATTTCATTGAACTTGTTCATTAATGCAAAATTTCAACTTAGACTGGTTTTTAGAGAAGGACAATTTCATGCAAAAGTTTTTTAGACTATCCCCGGTGATGCTCCTCAGAGCGTGCGCTCTGATTATGCTGGCTCTGCTGATCGCGCGTCCGACAGTCTCGCCAAGCGCAGCCACTGGATTCCACATCAGCGGACGCAACCTGCTGGATGCCAACAACAATAATTTCATCGTTCGCGGTATCAGTCACCCGCATGTCTGGTACGCCAGCCAGACCAGTTCTTTTGCAAACATCAAGGCAGCGGGCGCGAATACAATACGTGTCGTTCTCGGCGGCGGACGTTGGGGGCCGAATAGCGCCAGCGATGTCACCAATGTGATCAACCTCTGCAAGACGAACAAACTGATCTGTGTGCTGGAAGATCACGACACAACTGGCTATGGCGAAGACGGCGCGGCGACCTCGCTGGCGACGGCAGTCAACTACTGGAAAAGTATCCAGAGCGTTCTGACGGGTCAGGAAGCCTATGTGATTATCAACATCGGCAACGAACCCTATGGCAACACCAACGCCGGGAACTGGGTCAACGACACGAAAAACGCGATCATCGCCATGCGCGCCGCAGGCTTCCAGCATACGCTCATGGTAGACGCGCCGAACTGGGGTCAGGATTGGTCGTTCACGATGCGCGACAATGCCGCCAGCGTGTTCGCCAGTGATAGCGCCCGAAACACGATTTTCAGCGTGCATATGTACGGCGTGTATGATACCGCCGCCGAGATTCAGAGCTATGTCGCGTCGTTTGTAAATGCGGGCTTGCCGCTGGTGATCGGGGAATTTGGATTCAATCACTCCGATGGAAATCCCGACGAAGACACGATCATGGCACAGGCACAATCCAACGGGATCGGCTATATGGCGTGGTCGTGGAGTGGCAACGGTGGCGGCGTCGAATATCTGGACATGGTGACGGGATTCAACCCCAGTCAGCGCACCAGTTGGGGAACGCGCGTCATCACGGGCGCGAATGGCCTGCAACAAACCTCACAGGAAGCATCGGTCTACGGTGGGGGAACTCTCGTTCCGAGCAACACGCCAACCCGGACGAATACACCAACGCGCACCGCGACGGTATCCACCTTTCAGCCGCCAACAGGAACAGCTACCATCACACGCACGCCGACACGTACCCCAACGCAGGTTACAGGCGGCACGCTCAAGGTGCAGTTGCAGAATGGCGGCACAGACAGCACACAGCAATCGCAGTTCAACTATCGTGTCGTGAACACCGGGAGCAACGCACAATCCGGCATTTCGGTGCGGATTTACATCCAGTTGGATGGATCGCAGCCGATTTCCAGATATGTGTTCGAGAAATATTGGGATCAGTCTGGTGTGGCGGCAGTATCCGCGCCTGTGCTGGTTTCCGGCAGCGTGTATTACTACACCGTGAGCTATGGAACAACGTCGCTTCCGGCGGGTGGCTCGTGGCAATTCAACGGAGCGCTGCACCTGAACGACTGGACGAATAACTTTAGCGCGGGCAACGACGCCTGGCACACCGGTTATGCAGTCGGGGCGCTACCGTCGAGCATGACTGATACAACGCGCATTCCGGCCTATATCGGCAGTTCGCTGGTGTGGGGTGTCACGCCCTGAGCGGTCTGGAAGTTGGACACAGGAGACAGGGTATCGGGGTCGCGGCTTGCCCGACCCACCTAAAACCATACCGCAGATGAAGAGAGAGTCTATTTCCCGGTGAAGGTGCGGTCAATCGCCTGATTGCTTTGCCCCAAATCGGTGATCACTTCGCCGTTCACGGTGACTTCTATCGCGTCGGCGTTGCCGCAAATAATGCGAACACCTGTCGCCGCTTGATACTGCAAGAGGTTTTCTGGTCCGAATACGCCACGTGCAACCTCTTTACCATCGGCGTAAACCGTCAGTGCCACGCGCCGTTTCACCGAAATGGTGACGTTGACCTGACCGGGGTTGCCACTGTTAGCCTGTTGAGTATTCGGATTAGGCAAGGGCGTCGGACGTGATGGACTCGGCGTGATGTTGGCACTGGCCGGATCAGTCGTCGCATCTGGATTTAGACCGATAATGCCGGGATCGGTAGTACCGCTGGATAGAGACGGCGTGAGTAGCAGAGAACTGTCGGTTGGTGGGGTATAGAGCGACAAGGCAACTATCGCAAACAGCGCGATCAGCGAAATGAGGAGGATCGCAATTGTGCCAAGCGTGGTGTTACGGCTGCGTTGACGCCGTGCATCTGCGCCTGCAAGGGCTACCGCGTTATTCGGCACGCTGCGCCGACGGCGCACACCTGTGCTTCTGGGGACAGAACCGTATTCCTGATAGGCAGGGATGGAAGCTGTATCCGGGCGGGGCGCAAGCGGATCGCTGCGGGTTTGCAACGGACGCGGTGGATCAACGGCAACCGGGGGCGCGGCCTGGGGCTGGCGCATTTGCGAACGTCGCCCGCGTTGATTCAGTGCTGAATCGAATCGCGCCGCCATGACTTCGGGGTCAAGCCCAAGCAGGCGGGCATAGTTGCGCAAAAAGCCCTTACCCTGCACCGGAGAAGGCAACACATCGAAAGTGCCATTCTCCAGCGCTTCCAGATAATAGGCGCGGATGCGGGTTTGCTGCTCTGCCTGTGCCAGCGAAAGCTCACGGCTCTCGCGGGCAGCACGCAAATCAGCGCCGAGGGCTTCGGCGTCACGCATATTGGCAGCTATTCGGAGACGGCCTCTGCGCCCGTTTCGGCGGGTACTTCTTCCGCTTCAATCGGGATTTCGGTCAGTTCCGGACCCTTCATCTGCCCGGAGAGATAGGATTGCACTTCCTCTTCGCGCAGGATGACGATATTCAGCATCGGGTTCTGGTCGATACCCATACGAACCGGAACCTTGTAGCGTCCGAGTTCGCGCAGGGCGCGATCAGAGATACGGCGACGGTTAATATCGACGCCCGTCTTCTTGAAAAGTTGTTCGGCGATCATTTGCGTGGTGATTGAGCCATACAGCTTGTTGTTGTTTCCGGCCTTCACGCCGAAAACGAGTTCCACGCCATCGATCTGCCGGGCAGCGGCCCCCAACTTATCGTTGAGGTCAGCACGATTTCTTGAGGCTTGCGAACGAAGTTCCGCCAGCTTCTCAATGTTGGCATTCGAGGCCTTGACCGCCAGCTTGCGCGGAAGCAAATAGTTCCGTGCGAAGCCATCGGCGACATCAACGACTTCGCCTGCAACGCCGTGCTTATAAACGTATTGGGTAAGAATTACCTTCATCGTTAAACAGTTCCCGTGTCAATCGGTTAGCGGGATGTATCATACCGGAAACTGTCTCATTCAACAAGCCCGGAAGCGGATCGTAAGGCAAACGGACAGGATGGAAAAAAGATCGACTTACCCTCTCCTAGTAGCTCAATCACACGCTTGCCGATCAAAATTCCGCGAAACCATGCCACCATAACGCCGCAACCCCAAACGTTCGTAGAACGGCACAACGTCATCGTCGCACATCAGGTCGATCATGTAGATGTTACTCAGACGCGCCAGTAAACGGCGCATCAATTCCGAACCGATACCCTGCTTTTTATACGCATCCAATACCTCCAGATGAGGAATATACGCAGCAGATACGCCATCGCTGACGCAAGTGACAAATCCAACGACATTCCTCGTAGCTTCGTCGATTGCCAGTTCTACAGCATAGCTGCCTTGTAATATCCGCAAATGGGCGGGCGGTTGCGGAGGGTTAGGCCATCCATTGAAGAAGCCTCCCTGTAGGTGCTGTACATCAATGCCTTCAATCGAACTGGTATAACGAATCCCCATAATTGAATCCTTTATGATGAATCCCGATTCTAGCCTGGGTTCAGGATAAACATAACCTTGAACATTTGTACTATAATCTCTTTTGGTCATATAAGGAGGAATAGCTATGAATGCAGATGCCTTTCGCCATTTCTACAATTATCACTTCGCTGAAAATCGTAAAATATGGGATACACACATAACGTCGCTATCGCAGGAACAATTCACCCAACCTGTCGCCTATTCTATGGGGTCTGTGCGCAACCAGATCGTGCATCTCATGAATGTTGATGAAGCGTGGTTTAGCGGATTGCGAGGTATCGAAAATCGGGAAGACCTCGATCCCGCCGACTTTGATGATCGGAACGCCATTCGCACCTATTGGGATAAAGTCGAACAGGATATGCGCGATTATCTTGCGAAACTGCGTGATGATATGTTATTTGAAAAACCTTTTCCCGATGGGGAAGATGAAATCCTTATCTTGTGGCAGGTGCTGCTGCATGTCGTCAATCACGGGACGGATCACCGCGCACAGATTCTCCGATTGCTCAGTGACGTGGGGTGCAAAACGGGGCCGCAGGATTATATTTTTTATATGTATGATAACGTGTAATTTAACCCGGCGCTGAAGCACCGGGCTATACTCAAAATCAGGGTGATAGGCATGGATTTCTATCGAACGTGTGAGGACGCGATAGCGTTACGTAAACGTTCATTTTCTCTCAGGCAGTCGTCACAAATTTGGGTTTAGCCCGGTGCTTTAGCGCCGGGGCTGGCTATCGAAGCACAAGTTAATCTGTATTGCTTGCCGTGCTGAAGAATACCTTCTCGGCGTGGATGTTCTTCACCTCACCCACGATCTCAAACACGCCCGTGCAGGGAATATCTACGGACGACCTCCCGACCATCACCTCAACGTTACCGGGATGAACGATATAGTTCTGATCCTGATCGTAGAAACCGAGTTGGTTCACGGCGAGACGGAAGCTAACCGTTTTCGTCTGCTTCGGTTCTAGCGAAACACGCTTGAATGCCTTCAATTCCTTCACCGGGCGCGTGATCAGCGGCACTTGCTGATGAATGTATAGCTGTACCACTTCGTCGCCGCTGCGTTCGCCCGTGTTCGTCACATCAATCTGAACGGTGACATCTTCGCCAGCACTCGCCGTTGTCTGCCCGATTTGCATATTACTGAACTCAAATTGGGTGTAGCTCAGGCCAAAGCCGAACGGATATAGCGGCTGGGTACTCAGTTCAACATAATCTTCTTTCCAGAAGGAACGCCCGCCAGACGGACGATGCCCATAGAAAATCGGAACCTGACCGACGCCGCGAGGGAACGTGATCGGCAGTTTGCCGCCGGGGTTTACATCACCGAACAGCACATCGGCAATCGCGTTGCCACCCTCTTCTGCCGGGAACCATGTCTCGACAATTGCCGGGACGGTTTCTGCCAGATCACCGAGTGCGATAGGTCTACCGTTAATCAGGACAAGTACAACAGGCGTCCCGGTTTCATAAATCGCGCGGACAAGTTGGCTCTGTACGCCGGGGAGACCGAGTTCGGCGCGATCCCGTGCTTCGCCGCTGGTGGCGCTATCGGTCAGGCCTGCCTTATCACCAACAAACACCAGCGCAATTTTTGACTTTTTCGCCGCTTCGACTGCTTCCGCGAAACCCTCTGTGGAAGGATCGGTGATGTCGCAACCGCGCGCATAAGTCACCGTTGTTTGTGCGCTGACTGCTGCCTTGATCGATTCCAGCACCGTGTTCGCGGGGATGAAATTTTCAACCGTTTCCAGGTCGGCAGGCAGAGGTTGATTGAATACATTTCCCTGCTTCATCAATTCCATCAGCGTTTCCATATGCGCCGGGAAACTGTAATCTCCGAAGAGGTTACGGGTGATGTGCGCATTCGGGCCGATCACGGCGATGGAATCCAGCGTTTTGCTCAGAGGGAGCAGGTTATTTTCGTTTTTCAGGAGGACGATGGATTTTTGCGCGATCTCGCGTGCAAGCTGCCGCTGCGGTGGCGTATCGAAGGCAACCGCGCCAACATCGACATAGGGATTGTCGAACAGGCCAAGCGTGAATTTCTGTTCCAGAATGCGGCGCACAGCAGTATCGATCAACGCCTCGGAAACCTTGCCCGCTTTCACGGCTTCGAGCAACGGATCGCCGAAGCATTCTGTAAAGGGCAATTCCACATCCATGCCCGCCTTCAGCGAAATCTCGGCGGCTTCGGCAGTAGTGCGCGCAACGTGGTGATATTCCATCAGCATTCGGATAGCGAAGTAGTCCGAGACGACAGTTCCTTCAAAGCCCCATTCGCCGCGCAGAATATCGGTGAGCAGTTCCTTTGAACTCCCACAGGGGATGCCGTCCAGTTCGTGATAGGCATTCATGATCGACGCCAGTTTCCCGGCACGGATCGCTGCCTCGAACGGGAACAGGTAGACCTCGCGCATCTCGCGCCACGACAGATGCGCTGGAGCCCAGTTCATGCCGCCTTCGGACATGCCATAGCCGACGAAGTGCTTCCCCGTTGCTACGATACCCTGTTCCAGCGTTTTGCCCTGCAAACCCTCAATATAGGATGTACCCATACGCGCCACCAGATAGGGGTCTTCGCCGAAGGTTTCTTCGACACGCCCCCAACGCGCATCACGGGTCACATCCAGCACCGGGGCAAGGGCATGGTGTGCGCCGACAGAACGCATCTGATCCCGGATAACATCGCCCATCGCCTCGACCAGTTCCGGCTCCCATGTGCTGGCAACGCCAATCGCCTGCGGAAAGACCGTCGCGCCGCGCGCCATATAGCCGCTGCAACATTCCTCGTGAATCACGGCAGGGATGCCGAGCCGGGTATTTTCCAGCAGATATTTTTGAATGGCGTTGTTGAGTTCGGCGCTCTCTGCGGGGCGAACGTTGCTCGCGCCTCCAACGCGCGTGATATGACCGATGCCGTTTTGCAGAAGCGAGGCGGCTTTCTCTGGTGCGAAGGTCGTTCCATTCAACACCTGGTAGACCCAATAGCTGCCCATCTGGGCAACCTTTTCCTGTAGCGACATTTGCGCGAGGAGATCATCCGTGCGCTCCGCGATAGACCGGGCAGAATTACGGTAAACAGATGAAGTTGACACAATATCCCCTTTGTTTGGCTTCGGGGAATGTGCAATGATTAACGAACACGCCCCGTTGACTCTCGAATAATCAGTTCTGTCGGCAGTTCACGCCGCACGGTTAACCCCGAATGCCCGCCAAGCAACATGACCAGTAGCTCAAGGGCGGTTTCGCCCATCGCGCGCATCGGCTGTCGCACCGTCGTCAGTGGCGGATAGGTCTGTGAAGCCATCATAATGTCATCGAACCCGACGACAGATATGTCTTGTCCGACGCTTAATCCAGCGGCCTTGATCGCATCCATCACGCCGAAGGCCATCAGGTCGTTGGAGGCGACAATTGCAGTTGGCGGGTTGGACAGTTGCAGAAACGCCTGCGTCGCCTGAAACCCGGTGGGTTGATGGAAATTCCCTTCGCGCACCAATTCCGAATCGAACGGCAAGCCCATCTCCACGAGTGCGTCTCGGTAGCCCTGCAAGCGTTCGTGAGAGCAGGCTATATCCATGCGCCCGGTGATAAACCCGATGCGCTGGTGTCCGAGCGCGAACAGGTGGCGCATCGCGTCGATGATCCCCTTGCGATTGGTAGCGGTGACTCCCGGCTCATTCTCTGTCCCGCTGTGATGATCGATGATCACATAGGGCAGGTTATGCGCCTTCAGGTCATTCACGATGACTTCGTAATCGAGCGGAACCACCATCAACACGCCATCGACAAACGAGTTGTTGAGTAGCGACAGATAGTAACTGGTACGTTTGGTATGGTCTGCTGCTCCCTGTGTATAGAGCATCAGGCCATAGTTGAGCCGTTCCGCCGCGCCGGAGACACCGCGCAGAATTTCCCCCATATAAGTTGTCGAAATATCAGGAATAAGCAAACCAATTAATTTTGACCAGCTTGCGCGCGAACGCGGGAACGTGTTTGGGACGTATCCGAGTTCTTTTACCGCGTCGAGAATTCGTTGCCGTGTCTTGTCAGATACCCCATCCTGACCATTCAGAACGCGCGAGACGCTCATCTTGGAGACTTGCGCACGTTCCGCGACATCGGCAATTGTTACGTGTAACTTTTCCATTGTTTGACTCCAACGTTTTGTTACGTTACAGTAACGTAACAACTATGATAGACTGAAAAATTCAACTTGTCAACCGATGAAGGGGTGAAATTGATGTGAAAGTTTGCTCTTGATTATATACGACCCGGACTGAGGAAATTTAGTCCATCGTCTCTTTAGTTGATGCGATTTCGGTTATCCTGAGCGCCATGATTGCAATGTCGTTTATATCGCGTCCTCGCTGAGAGCGTAACTGAGTGGCGTAGTTATCGATTAATGACTGGAGATTTTGATCCGTATGCTTGAAGTGATTTTCCAAAGTTTGCCAGTCTTCTCTATGCAAAAACTCCCAAAACATCCTACCAGATGTGATGAGAATTATGTCGTTGATAAGCAGCGGAAATCCTGTTTTTGTCTCAACGAGGAAATTGGTTTTTTTGTCAAATTCAAGTCGCATTCGCGTATCACAGCCCGTGAATTCTTCGTCGACACCAAGTGCGGAAGGCCCCATTGAGTCAATGATGGCTCGTTCCGCCTCGTCGGGAGTGATGTATCCCATTTCGATTAGCTGTTCGGTGAAGGTATGAACTGCATTTACCTGTAGAACCATGTTGTTACGAGCAATGAATACACGGCAACTTCCGCGAGATGCAACATGAAGATGATTATCAATAATTGCAGTTGCGATGCAAAGTACAGGAATCTGTTTTTCGAGGTCAGTGATATAGATGCGTTGATTGGCTAATTTGAATCCCTGAATGAAACCTTCGGAAGGAATCGGAAATTGTGAATTAAAAAATGTACCCATAAGTGTATCCACAACAGTTTGTGATGATACTTTTGCGTCTGGATAATTTTGTAC
Source organism: uncultured Anaerolineaceae bacterium (assembly GCA_964432445.1). Classification (GTDB taxonomy): domain Bacteria; phylum Chloroflexota; class Anaerolineae; order Aggregatilineales; family UBA2796; genus JBBRMW01. The sequence goes on along the minus strand of CAYSOC010000130.1, from coordinate 9,399 downwards.
TCGCCAGGGTTCAGCTATGACCGCCAATGTACGGTTCTGGTCTGAACGAATAGCGTAGGAAATGGCACTTTGATGGGATGGGTCCCAGTCTCGTATCCCGTTTGATGAATATTCGGCGTACTCGAAATTTAATTTACTGGCAGAATTCGACACTTGTTTTTTAACCTATCTCTGACCAATTCGTTTGTTAAAAAGGGGAAATTATGATTGAAGACGGTTACGAACTCTGGTTGCGCTATGTCCCTGTGACCGATGCAACCCGTCTGGCAGAATATCGCCAGCACCTTACCCATATTATCATTGAGTCTGCTCACCTTAGTCCAACGCTGCTGGCGGCGCAGGAAGAACTTATTTCAGGCCTGAATAGCCTGCTTAAAATCTACGTCCCAAGCCTGAATCAGGGAAAACGCGGGCTGATTATCGGCACGCCGCAAGGCTCGCCCACTATCGCAGCATTGAAACTTCCACTGGAACAAGTCGGCAGCGAAGGGTTTATCCTCGCTCAAGAGCAAAATCATATCGTCATCGCAGCAAACACTGATATAGGCGTATTGTACGGCACGTTTCATTTTCTGCGCCACCTGCAAACCCATAAACCGCTGGCTGGTTTACAGATTATCAGCGCCCCCAAAATCAAACACCGAATGCTCAATCACTGGGACAATCTGGATCGCACTATCGAGCGCGGCTATGCCGGCTTTTCGATCTGGGATTGGCACAAACTGCCAGATTATATTTCGCCGCAGTATAAAGATTATGCGCGGGCGAACGCTTCCATCGGCATCAATGGCGCGGTACTCACGAACGCCAATGCAAACGCTCTGAGCCTGACGCGGCAATATCTGGTGAAGGCGGCGGCGCTGGCAGATGTATTCCGTCCCTATGGAATCCGGGTTTATCTTTCGGCAAAGTTCAGCGCCCCGATCAACATTGGCGGTCTGGAAACTGCTGATCCACTAGCGCCGGAGGTCGTCGCATGGTGGAAGGACAAGATCGATGAAATCTATGCGCTGATCCCCGATTTTGGCGGCTTCATGGTCAAGGCCAATTCCGAAGGGCAACCCGGCCCGCGCGACTATGGAAGGTCGCAGGCAGAAGGCGCAAATATGCTGGCAAACCTGCTTGCACCCAAAGGCGGGATCGTGAACTGGCGTGCTTTCATCTATGACAACAACACGCCCGATGATCGCCACAAGCAGGCATATAGCGAACTCGTGCCGCAGGATGGCACATTTGCTGATAATGTGCTGCTGCAAGTCAAAAACGGCGCGATTGACTTCCAGCCGCGCGAACCCTTTCATCCGTTGTTTGGCGCAATGCCGAAAACCAATCTATCGCTTGAGGTGCAGATCACGCAGGAATATCTCGGCAATGCAACCCATCTGGCCTATCTCGCGCCACTGTTCAAGGAAACACTGGATTCGGACACCTATGCCGATGGCGAAGGCTCATCGGTTGCCAGTGTGGTTGATGGCACGCTGGATGGACATCAGCTGACTGGCATAGCAGGCGTTTCCAACATCGGCTCAGAGCGTAACTGGTGTGGGCATCCGTTCGCCGCTGCCAGTTGGTTCGCGTTTGGCAGGCTGGCATGGGATCACTGTTTGTCGTCCGAGGAAATTGCCGATGACTGGCTGCGCATGACATTTAGTAACGACACCCGTTTCATTGAACCCGCCAAAACGATGATGCTCCAATCGCGTGAGGCTGTTGTCAATTACATGATGCCGCTTGGCTTGCATCACCTGATGGCGCGCAGTCACCACTATGGCCCCGGCCCCTGGGTAGAAGGTGGACGCGCCGACTGGACTGCGCTCTACTATCACCGCGCCGATACGCAGGGTATCGGGTTTGATCGCACTGCAACAGGTAGCAACGCAGTCAGTCAATATTTTTCGCCCTATCGGGAGCGAATCGCGGATATTGAGACTTGCCCGGAAGAACTATTGCTATGGTTTCATCATGTTTCCTGGCAACATCCGATGAAATCCGGGCGCACGCTCTGGGATGAACTCTGCTTCCGCTATAACTATGGTGTGCAGATGGTGCGCGACATGCAGGAAATCTGGTCATCGTTGATTGATTTTGTCGATAGCACGCGGTTTGAACACGTTGCGGCACTGCTCAGGATTCAGGAGAAAGAAGCGCGTTGGTGGCGCGATGCGTGTCTGCTCTATTTTCAGACGTTTTCCGGGTTGCCCATTCCCGCCGAATACGAACAGCCTGCCGAAACGCTGGAATACTACAAGCAGCTAACCCATTATTTTGTGCCGGGGATACCCGAAATGCGGTTTCGCTGATCTTGTCTGCAATCTTACGTTACCCGGCGTTTGTCATATTTTGATCTTAAATTGAGGACATTTTTGGGGCGTTCGTGTTATTGTATCCGGTGTAACGCTTGCTTTCTCTCTGAAAAGGCCAACCATGCAAGTTACACTGGTTCACACCAACGATGTACACGGACGCACCACAGCGCTGGCGCGTATTGCCACGCTGCTGAATGACATCCGTGCCGAATCGCCAGCAGGTACAGTGGTTTACCTTGATGCAGGCGACCTCGAAGATACGATGAATCGCCTTTCCAACCTGACCAAAGGCGTCCAGATTCTGCAACTCCTGAATCTGATGGATTGCCTCGCGTTTACGGTTGGGAATGCTGCCTTCATTCGTTATGGACCGAAAATATTGGAAAAACAGGCCACCGTAACCCATTATCCCCTCTTGCTGGCAAACATTGTTCAATCTGATGGCAACCCGATCCCCGGTACTCATCCCACCACAATGATCGACATCAACGGCGCAAAACTCGGCGTGATCGGGATGACCTGTGCATTGTGGTACGAGAAGTATTACCCGGTGCGCGCATCGTTCGATAATGCCGCAATCATCAAGCGCTATGCGGCGGAACTGCGCGAACAGGGCGCGCACGGCGTGATTTTGCTTTCGCATCTTGGCTATCAGATGCTGAACGAACCCGGTTATATGGGAGATCGGGAACTTGCGGAACTCATACAGGGTGAGGTGCTGGCGATCATCGGTGGGCATTCGCATACCCTGCTGTCAGAGGGGGAGTGGGTCGGCAATATCCTGATCGCGCAAGCCCGCCATTATGGAGAATACTTCGGACGCATCGATCTGGAATTTGATGGAAAACAGTTCAAGGTGGTGAAGGCGCGTGCAATCCCGGTGTCGCAGGAAACACCCATCTGGCAACCGTTGCTCGATTTGGAACAGGCACTGCTCGATCAGACTATCAGGGAGATGGAAACGTATACCGTCGGGGAACTGCTCACGCCGATCACGTTTGCCCCAGATCGGGAATGCAACGCGGGACAATTGATGGCGGATGCGCTACGAGATCGCACAGGGGTCGATTTGGCGTTTGTCTGCGCTGGAACGAGCATCGTGAAGGACTTGCCCGCCGGGAGACTATCGCGCCTGGCGCTGTGGGAAGCGTGCTGGACACCGAGCGCGATGGGCGTGGTCGAAATGACGGGCAGGCAGTTGAACGAACTCATCCGGCGCGGGATGAGCATGGAAGCAGCGATGGATAAGCCAATGCCTAATCGCGGCGTCCCGCGCGGTCTGATGCACCTCAGCGGCGGCGTATGGCAAAATGACCAGGTATGGATTGATGGCAAGCCTGTCGAAGCGACCACCTCCTATCGCATCGCGGCAACAGATTTTGAACTTGAACCCTGGCCTTATCTCGCCTATGCTGATCCAGCGTGGGGATTAAAGCCGCAATATGATACAACGACGATGCTGCGTGAGATTCTGGAAGATTACATCAGACGCCATAGCCCGGTGCAAGTAGCAAACGGAAGCACGCAACAATATAATTCTCGCCAAAATTGATTTGTAAAGGTTGTTAATCATGAACCTCAATCACGCGAAAATTGCGGACTATGTACGGCGATATATGCTCAAACATGCAGCAGCGGGCGATCCGGTCTATGGCGAACGGCGGGCAACCGGGCGTTACTGGCACACGTTGAGCGTCTATCGCAATTTGAACGAGATTTTGATTGGCGAGAAAGTAGACGACGCAACGCGCGAAATTTGCGAGATCGCCGCATTATTTCACGATGTAGACACTTATTCTGTCGAACATGCCTATCATGGGGAACGCGGCGCAGAGACAGCAACGAAGTTTCTGCAAAAGGAAGGCTATGACGAAGGCTTGATTACACAGGTGGCGCAGGCAATCCGCGATCACAATTATGAGTTCGATGATGAACGCCCCGCCGCCGAACAGGTCGCGGAAATTACACGCACCTATAGCAAGGTGTCGCTTTATGTTCTGGATGCCGATATTCTGGATAAGATCGGCGCGAGCAATATCCTCGCAGCGGTGATACCGCTTGGCCTCAACAACAAACATGCGTATGAGGCGGCGCGTTCGCTCGGTACATGGCCTCTGGAACGCGCACAGTTCTGGTATGACCTGCTCACCACAAAAACAGGACGGCAGATGGGCGCGCAGCGCTTCGGTTTCTTCCAGCAATTTATCAAGCAACTCGAAATCGAAATCGCTATGACCGATCCATTTGCAGAGGGTGCGCCTGCGGTGCAACAGGGCGCGCAGTTGTGGGACAAGCGCGCGACGCTAGTTTGATGAGATGTGCTGTTATCTTTCAATCGGAGGATTTATGAGGAAACATTCAAAACCATTCAGTTTGCTGTTGGCGCTCCTGTTGGCGTTTTCGTCGGTGGGATTGCTGGTTGTGCAGGCGCAGGCATCCAAACCGCTGATCATTGGCGTGATTGCCGGGCGCAGCAGCCAGACCTCACGCGGCGTACAGCTTGCCGTTTCGCGGTTCAATGCGCGCGGGGTGACGATCACCCCGGACGGTCAAGCCTATACGCTGGTTGTTGAAGAACGCGATGCGAACACGCCTGCCGAAGTCGCCACCAACATCAACGATCTCAAGAGCCGGGGTGCAATCGCTATTTTCGGGCCGGATATTGACGAACTGGCACAGGCCAGCCAGAACACGTTGCTGGCGGCTGGCGTCCCGGTCTTCATTGCCGCGACCAGCCCGAATGTCCAGACAACGGGCGCAGTCTATCGCACCCGTGCCAGCGATACGCGCCAACTGGCGGCACTGGCGCAATACATTTCCGGCGACCTCGCCAAAAATAAAATTGCTGTTTTTCAGGGGGATACCTTCGTTGCGCCGCGCGTGACGCTGTTCACCACCAGTCTGACCCAACTCGGCAAAGCGCCCGCCACGACGGTGTTGCAAGTGCAAGGCGGCGCGTTGAAAGATTCGGCGCGCGTCCTGTTGCAGGCCGCCCCGGATATGGTTGTTGCGTTCGGCGCAGCGGATCAGGTGGCACAGCTTCTGCGCGAACTGCGCGGACAGAGTTACAACGGTTCTTTCGCCTATCCTGATGCAGCGGAACGTTCCTTTGTGACCGCGCTGCCCGCCGAACTGCGGACGCAGATTGTCGGGGTTTCCAATTGGACGTATAGCCTGCCGACAGGCGTCAGCGGCGAATTCACACGCGACTATGTAGCGCTGTTCGGTGAAGTGCCGACGGGTAAGAGTGCAGCGGCCTATGACGCGGCGGGCGCGTTGATCATCGCTGCTGCGCGCAACGGCATCGCGCCGGATGCGCTGGTACGCGGGATGCTGGCACTCCCGAAGGTGGAATCCATCCAGGGGAATTTCAATGCCGGACTCGGTACAAACGAACTGAGCGCGGATGCCTACGTCTTCGAGACAGGCGATTATGGTTCGCCCGTTGTCAAGGCACGCTATAACGAAGCAGGCAAGACGAGCTTCACTGCTGGTCCGTTGCCAACGCTTGTTCCAACATCGCCACCTGTGCCGCCAACCCGTACCCCCGTCCCGACGCCCGAAGGTGTCGTCGCACAACCGAAGAACTCGATTATCAACGTGCGTTCCGGCCCCGGTACAAACTATGACCGGATCGGGCAATTGCGCCAGACCGATGTGGTTCAGGTGATCGGTGTCAACCCCGGCCTGGATTGGCTGGTGATCAACTTCCCGCCGCAAACGGGTGGACGCGGATGGGTGCAGGGTAGTTTGATGAATGTTACTGGCAATCTTGGCAGCGTCCCGATCATTGAGCCGCCACCAAGCCCAACGCCACTCCCGGCGACGAATACGCCGATTCCGCCGACAGCACAGCCCTTCCCCGATCTGGTGGCGATCAGCGTAGTGCTGAATCCACCACAACCGAAGGCCAATCAGCCATTCATCGCGTCGGTGGTTCTCCAGAATAAGGGGTCGGTCAGTGCCGGACAATTCGCGGTAGCCGCCTCGTGGCAGCCCGGCAACATCTATTCTGCCGTAACGGTCAATGAACTTGCGGCTGGCGCAACGACGACGGTCAATCTGAATGTCTCGCCCGGTGTCACGGGTGCAGGTAACTTCACTGTTGAAGTCGTAGTCGATCTGAATAATCAGGTCAACGAAGGGCCAAACGGAGAAGGTAACAACAAGTTCCCGGTGGTCTACACTGTCATTCCGTAAAGTAGAGTAAGAGACTGTCTGAAAAGGATTGACCCCTATCCCCCTGCCCTTTCCCTGCCTGCGGGGAAAGGGAGCCGGGTCACACCGGTTTGGAAGTCCCTCCTCGCCAGCGGGGAGGGATTTAGGGTGGGGTTTATCAGGCTTCTCAGACAGTCTCTAACGGAATCAGCTATAGGGCGAATCGGTGAATATCGGTTCGCCCTTATCTTTGTAACTGATTAATTTGATAAAGGCAGATAACCCGGAAGGGCTTGAGAAATGGATAACCCAATTCCACCAAAAGACGAAGGCAAAACCAGCATCTCTGCAAAACAACCACCACTGTTAAACGTTAATCCCTACACTTCCGAGACCGATTTTCGCTCGATGGCAGAAAAGCTGATCCAATACTATGACCGTCGGGTTCAGGAAGAACCCGCACAAATTTGGGAAAAGGGATTGGAAACGGCCAAAAAATGGCGTCGGATGCTGGATGCAGCCGAAATGTCGCCAGACGATCTGATAGTCCTTGTTCGGATCGCCCATGCCAATCGAGGCAGGGGAAGCGGTTGGCAGGAGATGTCCTATGAGATTTTCTGGTGGTCTCGCCTGAAAGGATTGACAACACCCCCGGCAGAGGAGTTTTTTCAATCAGACTACATGCAAGGGATGAAATATAGAAAATCGTCCCATAGCGATCAGGCCAATTTCCTGGTCTCGGTTTTTGAACGGAATATGGATGAAGATTCAGAGGCCAGCCATTGGGGAAGCGGGGCGGCACTCGCTCAGGAGTGGCTTAATATAATACAAACCGGCAGTGTGGAACAACCGATCCTCCGCGCGTTTGCCCGGCAGCTTTCGCAATATCACAAAATGTATGCCTCAATCCCCTCAATGGTATTTGTTATCAGAGTAAAACTGTGGCTGGAAGGCATTGGATACCCTGATATTGCAAATGAAGTCATATGACCCGTTAGCCAGTAATTGCTGATGCTGTAGAGTGCGCGCCGATCCAGCCCTTGACAGGTTGATTAGTAGTTTCTGCGCCCCCTCATTCCAAATGATTTACAGGGGCAGCAAGCCTTCCTTGAGGTGTGCAATCAAAGCGTCATCACGCTTCTCAGGATAGCTCTCCAGACCGGGAAAGCCACCCCATGCAAAGCTGCGGCGCAGATAGCCGACAAAGGTTGTTCCGGTATTCTCCAAAATGGCATCGGCAGCACCATTCGGAACGCGCACTGCATAGCGGCTGTGATCGGTATACCCCCCTTTTTGTGCCGCCGGAACGGACGCATTGAGCGCAACAGAAAGCACGCGCGCTCCATCATCATCATTCGTCACGTATAAATCCTCGTTCTCCTCATCATCATCCATCCAATCCAGCACCAAATCGGCGTCGATGCCGTCGAACCAGATCACCAGCGGATCACCCAGCATGACGCGCGTGGAGGAAGCCGACGCATTCAAAACCATTTGTTGTTGCAGGCGTCGCAGCATCGCCAGCGGATCAGACATCAGCTTTAGCATTTCTCCGTCGTTCGTTGTTGTCTCTGTCAGACCGGGATGGCTCCCGGTAAAATTCACCATGCCGACACTTTCGCACCACGCCCGCACAGAAAGCGGCAACAAGCCGACGCGCTTTTCAAAATCATCCAGGTTATCGGTAATGGCAGGGGTTGGCGGGGTGACTGGCTTCGGGCCGAGCCTTTGGCGGCGGCGCTGGTTGGCTTGCTGCTTCTTCAGGAAATCCGCTTCCATGTCGTCCATATTGCCGTAACCCATCTGCATGATCGATTTATAGAGCGGGTTGGCTTCGATCTGCTGGCGTAGCAAACGGGGTGCGTCGGAACTTAACTGCTCGAAATCATCGAGTTGAAAATGATAACCAATCGCGCGGAGGCGTTGGTAGAGCAACTCTACATTGTATTTGGCACGGCGCATCGTTTCCTGCGCAACGGCCAGCGCATCCGGGTAAATATCCGGCTCGCGTACCTTTTCACCGAGCGCAATCAAATCGTGCCAGACACCTTCACAATCACCCTGTAGATAGCGCTCCAGATAAGTCATGGGCAATCTTTCCATATTCCTCAATTAGATTAGCGTATATAATTCTAGTATGATACTCACATTTTACTATCAATGTTCTTGATAAACTGCATTTTTGATGTTATAGTATTATTTATTAATCCATCTTTCCGACAGGCAGATTTGTTCGATATGATCCGGGCGTGAGGGTACATTCATGTTGAAGATTTTCATCAGCTATTCTCATACTGATATTTCTTATGTCAAATCTCTCATCCCTCTTCTCGAAACTGAAAAATGGCGTCACTGGTACGATAGGCGTTTAATGGGAGGAGACGAATGGTGGGATGAAATTCTTGATAATATTCAATCCTGTTCTATGTTTATGTATATTCTTTCCCCCGAATCAACAGAATCTCCCTATTGTATCGAGGAATATAAATATGCACAGCAATGTGATTTATATATTGTACCTGTTCGATATGACGCTAACTTTAAAATAACCAACGAGACTATCAAGGATTTAAATGAGTATCAGATTCTGTTGTTACGTTCCGAATACATGATGGAGGACTTTGGTGAACTAAAAAGGAGTTTTCGCAAGAAGATGGATCACAAAGAACTTCCCCTCAATTTGATCCGACCTCCTCGTCCGTTGGGGTTCTTGGAAATTGTGGCAATGAACATCGAAAATCATAATTATGGAAATATAAAAGATGATATTGATAAATTGTGGGATGCGCTGGATATAAAAATTTATAGAGAGGAAGCCATAAACTTACTGGAAAAACTTGATTCAAACTCAGATACGGATACACGTTCTCAGAAAAAAATCCGGGATTTATTGAGCAGACATGGTAGAAAAAAAAAAAAAAAAGATGATAATATC
>CAYSOC010000129.1:415-19390 GCA_964432445.1 uncultured Anaerolineaceae bacterium | reverse complement strand
ATCAAATCTTCCGGGTGCGGCGGAACTTTCATTTTGCTCTGCATCATCTGGTGCAACATGCCATAGTTGGAATTGTCGCCCACCAGAATTCCGCCAAGAACGTGCTTGCCGTCGCCGCTGATGACCAGCTTCTTATACGTCCCGGCAATTGCGTCCATGACGCTGAGTTCCTTCGCGCCGGGGGTCGTAGCAAGCGCATCCCCGAAGCTGCCAACATCCACACCAAGTAATTTCAGTTTGGTGGACATATCCGCGCCCGTAAATCTGGAATCGCTGCCGGGTTTGGTGAAAATATCCGCAACGACGTTTGCCATCGTATATCCTGGCGCGACAAGCCCAAACGTGCGCCCTTTATAAGCAGCGCACTCACCAATCGCATAGATAGCAGGATCGGATGTGCGGCAGTTTTCATCAATCTGAATGCCGCCGCGTTCGCCGAGAGCCAAGCCAGACGCCTTCGCCAGTTCGTCGCGGGGACGGATACCCGCCGAAAATACAATCATATCGGTGCGGAGTTCGCTGCCGTCGGCAAATTTCATGCCAGCAACACGCCCATCTTCGGAAATAATTTCGGTGGTCGATTTGCTGACGTGAATCTGCACGCCGAGCGCTTCGATCTTCTTGCGAAGCAGCGCACCGCCGAGATCATCGACCTGTAAAGTCATCAGTCGTGGCGCGAATTCGACGACGTGTGTTTCCAGTCCAAGATGCCTGAGGGCATTCGCACATTCCAGCCCAAGCAATCCACCGCCGATCACCACCCCGATCCTGGCGTTGGCTGCATAGGACTGGATTGCATCCAAATCCTGCAAGGTGCGATATACAAATGTGCCTGATGTGTCCTTGCCGGGAATGGGTGGTACGAAGGGATAGGAGCCTGTCGCCAGAACAAGTTCATCATAATCAATGCAGACGCCGTTTGCGGAAATAACCTGTTTGTTGGCGCGATCAATGGCAACAGCGCGATCTCCGATATAGAGTTCGACGCCGTTTTGCTCATAATGTCCCGGTTGAACAAGGGAGAGGTCTGCCGCCGATTTGCCCGCGAAGAATTCACTCAACTTCACGCGGTCATAGGCCAGTTGTGGCTCTTCGCAGAACGTCACCAGACGATAAGACGAAGAAGCACCACGCTGGATCATCACATCCAGAAATTTGTGTCCCACCATCCCGTTGCCGATGACGACAATTGTTTTTCTGCTGTCACCCGTCATGATCGCTCTCCGTACCCGTTTACAGGCAACAGTGTACGGCAGGCGAAAAGGAGTTACAGCCGTAACGGAGATAGCCTTGTGGTGAAAGTTTTTATAGTCGGGTGGCTAGCCAGATGGCTATTATCAGGAGGTTGTCAGGAGAAAAATCAGGGTGGGCGACCTATGTTCTGGCCGCCCATTTGTACATCAAGCCTTGAGTTTGCTTTGCAAATAAGCCCGATAGACAAAATATAGAGCAACAGAAAGGACTGCTACCCCAATGGTGAAGCCAATAATATAGATGCCCATTGAACTCAACAGGTTTTGACCGAGAGCGCCCCCTACGATCACGGAAAAGCCCAGCAAACTGACAAACACCATCACAGTGACAACTATGCCTCCATAGCGAATCATATTGAGGCTGCGCTTGTAATCTTTTTCGGACATAATTTTAACTCCACTGCAAGATCGGCTTCCGGCTTCTATGATAGCATGATTTATTGTGAGTTGTTGCAAGAATTGTTTCAGAAAACTATCAAATCGAAGTGCTTCTTGTGAATCGAATGAAACCAAGCTAAACTGTACAGTTGAGCTAATGTAATTGAAGGCGGTTCTCATGGCAAAACGGGCAGAAAGTCGTTGTCGTTATTATGTCCGTGAAGAAGCACAACGGCGCGGTTGGAATCTACAACATCTTTCCAAAGGTGGCGATGTACTTGAGGAGCAGGAAATACAAAATGTGTTTCCTGATATTGGACTTGGGCAGAATCGTCCTGATTTTTTATTTTGTATTGCTGGAAATCCATCCCTTGTAGTTGAAACAAAAAACAGTATTAATAAAATTCAGGACGCTATCACAGAAGCAACTGAATACGCAGAAGCAATCAATTCTACAGGGAAATATCAGATAAAAATCGCAGTTGGCGCAGCAGGTGAACAGGATACCGGATTTCAAATCATTATTCGCTATTGGTATAAAAATCAGTGGATTCCGCTTAAATCCAATGGATTTGAGTTAACACACTTTCCCACCCACGCCGAAACAGAATTGGCAATCACAGCAAATGATGGTTCAACAACGGTTACAATCCCTTCTCAAGCCGAATTTATTGATGCAGCAATTGAATTGAGTCAGGTGTTACGAACCGCCAAAGTCGAGGCTCCGCTCCGCCCCAAAGTCATCGGCGCGGTTGTTACTGCAATGTATCAGGGAGAAATCTCAACATCATCTGGAGAAGCGCTTAATTCAATAAATTTTCTTTGTCAAACCGCAATAGAGTCGGATCGAAATTTAGATAGCGGCATAAAAAACAGATTAATTGACGCGCTTCGGTTATCAGGGGCAGATTTCAACAGATTATCAGCCTATGTTGGACGAATTACAAATATTCTCAAACGGCTGAATGTGCGTTCTGTCATTCACACAGATGCCGATTTTTTGGGGATGTTCTATGAAGCATTTCTACGCTATGGATACGATAACAACGCTTTGGGAATTGTATTTACACCACGCCATATCACCCGGATGTGCGTCGATTTGGTTGGAATAGAAGTACGAGACAAGGTAATTGATATTGCCTGTGGTACAGGTGGATTTTTGGTTTCAGCGTTTGATTCGATGATGAAGAAAGCCGTCACCGATGCTGCAAAAACAAAAGTAAAAAAATCTATTTATGGTTTTGATACCAATCCAACGGTCTGGGCGCTTGGTGTACTAAATATGTTTTTTCGAGGGGATGGCAAAAGCCATATTGTGAATGAGGATTGTTTCAATGATGCTGCCTTTGAACCTATCAAAGGAAACTTTTCACGAGCCTTTCTCAATCCACCCTTTTCCCAAACAGATGAACCAGAGTTTATGTTTATCGATAGATCGGTTGCCGCCCTAGAGCCAGATGGATTATTAAGTACAGTCGTAATTGCGGGTATCTTTGCCGATGATGAACATCGCGCCTGGCGTCAGCGGTTTTTGATGCAGCATTGTGTTCTTGCTGTTATTAGCCTGCCCGAAGATTTATTTTACCCTACTGCTGCCCCAACATCGATATTGATTGTACAGGCACACCGACCATCATTAGCTACTGACAAGATATTTCTGGCGCGTGTCTGGAATGATGGTTATGAAAAATTGAAAGGAAAAAGAGTCGCTGTTGCAGGTAATCAGATTCCAGAAATTATTGATGCTTATCATAAATTTAGAGCAGGTGCTACTTTTTCTTCACAATATGTAGCTACTATTACAGGCGATAAAATCCTGGATGGTTCCGAGTGGAGTCCACAAGAGTGGTTGCCACAGCCTGATATTTCCCCAAACGATCAGGAACAATTGCAACAACAGGTTATCCGCAATATTTTTCAAGCAGTTAGTGTCATGCCTGATCTTTCCAATATTGTTCTGGAAGATTTTGGTAGTGCGTGGTCAGAATTACCAGAATTGATCTTGAACCAGACGGGAACAGTTGGTGATTTCTTTCAGGTTCTTACCGCTAAATCTTCCGGGGAGAAAAATTACAGTGAGGGTGAATACCCTTATGTTTCCAGTGGAGATTTAAATAACAGCATTGTTCGGTTGGTGCGCGAAAACAATAATGAAATGTTTCCGAAGGGTGGGATTACAGTCACAGCTTTCGGGCTAGCCTGTGTTCAGCCATTTCCATTTCTGGCACGGGGCAATGGAGGAAGTGCAGTCAGGGTACTTTATCCCAAATACAATATGTCCTTGCGCGAAATGGTTTGGTTTGCTGCTCAAATCAATGCACAGCGCTGGCGGTTCTTTTATGCGCGTATGTCTATCAAAAGTCGATTGGAGCGTCTTAGTATCCAGTCACCATCAACCCGTTTGGCAGATAGCGGTGGCACATTGCGAACTCGCATTTTGGAGTTCAAGCACAAATTGGAAACACTGAGCAGAATTTAACACTTGGGCTAACCGTCCCCAAATCCCCTATAATTAGTGCAAGGCTTCACAAGCCCTCAACACAACAGGACATTCTCACTCATGAGACGTATTGTTACAGTTGGCATCGGCATCGCGGCGATTGCTGCGATATTGCTGCTTGGCATCACACAGTTACAGGGGCGGACTGCTCCTGTCTACAGCGCGGATGTGATCGGCGCACTCAGCAGCGGGGATACCAGCGGATTTGCCCGTGCGATAGCCGTTCGTGATTTTTCCTTTCCACAGGATTTCGGCGCACATCCTGATTATCAAACCGAATGGTGGTACTACACCGGGAATATTGCCACCCCGGAAGGTCGGCGTTTTGGCTATCAACTGACGATCTTCCGGCGCGCACTGGCGGCAACGAAGCCCGAACGCTCCTCTGAATGGGCGACCAATCAACTCTACTTTGCCCATTTCGCCGTGAGCGATATTCAGGGTGGGAAGTTCTATGAAACAGATCGTTATAGTCGCGGCGCGGTTGGTCTGGCGGGCGCAACGGTTGACCCCGCGAGCAACCCCTCAGTGTGCGTCTGGATTGAGGACTGGTCAATGACCGCGCTCACCCCCAATGCGGATACGATGCAGTTGCGCGCAGCAAACAACAATTTTGCAATTGACTTCAATGTCAGGCAAATCAAGCCTGCTACATTGCAGGGAGATCGCGGCCTGAGCGCCAAGAGTCCCGAACCGGGGAACGCCAGTTATTATTACTCACTCACCCGGCTGGATACGGAAGGTACAGTCACGATTGACGGTCAGCATTATCCAGTCAAAGGTACGTCCTGGAAAGATCATGAATACAGTACCAGTGTCCTCAGTAAAAATGCGATTGGCTGGGATTGGTTCAGCCTGCAACTTGATGACAATCGTGAGTTGATGCTCTATCGTATCCGGCGGGATGATGGCACGTTCGAGACAACCAGCGATGGCACGTTGGTCTATCCTGATGGCTCATATGAACACCTCAAACTGGATCAATATCAGATTGAATCGCTCTCCACATGGGTCAGCCCGAAAAGCGGAACGACCTATCCAGCCAAATGGAAAGTCAGTATCCGACCAAAGAGCGGCGATCCCATCATTCTGACTATCGAACCACTTCTCGCCAATCAGGAAATCAGCGCATCCGGTGGCGTTTATTGGGAAGGAGCGAGCAAAATCAGCGGCACGCAGGGAGATAAACCCCTCGCTGGTTATGGATATGTGGAATTGACAGGGTACTATCGCGCCGAAAAGCTACCGACACGGTAACTTTGCAGGCGTGTTATACGTCTACATAGAGGAACAGGATTAAAAATTATGCCAGACATCGACATTGCAACTCTGGAGCGTGTCGCCCAGAGCGTTTTTCGGGATAACAAGCCCTTGCCGGCGATTGCCGAAGACTTCGATATAGAAGATATGCTGCGTGCATTCCAGAACATGCGCCGCAACATGATCAAGATGATCAACGGGATGACAGAGGAGCAGGTCAATTTTAACGTCGATCAGGAAACCTATTCTCTGAGCGAAATCCTCACGCATGTGGTTACGTCACAGGGCATTGTTTACAACGGCTTTCTGGATACTGGTGAAAGTACACGTCCACACATCGACCCAATCCCTCGCGGGCCGGGTGCAGGCGCAGAAAAAGGCAAGACTCCGGCATTAATCGCAAAGGAATTGCAGGAGGCTACCGATCAACTGGTTAGCATCGTCCGCGAAACCTATAGCCCGAAGATAACACGCACGGTACAAGCACCCAATGGTCAGGGCGGGATGACGCAAAAAGCGATCATGATGTTCCAGCTTATGCACGATCTGGATCACTTCAAGCAATCGCAAACGCTGCGCCGTTCACACGGGTTTCCGTCGCGTACTCGCCCAACCAATGGAACGGAGACAAAGAAAACGCAGACCATGACGCAGGAAATACCTTCTGCGGTGGATGACACCAAACCAGAGAGGTAAAAAGAACCCGCAGCTAAAGCAACGGGCTAAATTCAAGATTAGAGTTGTAAGTAGCGATTTCTATCAAAAACGAAGATTGCTGTCAGGATCGAGCAAGCGGTAATTTCTACTCAGACAACAATCTCCTTTTTGAGTTTAGCCCGTTGCTTCAGCGCCGGGGCTGGAAAAACCGCGTAGTTCTTATATCCAATCAGGCACGCCCATAGATCGGAATCGATGCGCCGCTGATGTCCCGTGCCGCGTCAGAGAGCAGGAATGCGATTACGTCTGCGATGGATTCGGGCTTGACCCATTTAGCGATCTCGGCTTCGCTTGCACCGCCTGCCCGGTTTTGCGGTGTGTCAATCACGCTTGGCAGCACAGCGTTAACCGTGATTCCCTTATCCAGCACTTCCGCTGACAGCGATTCTGCCAGGCGAATGGCGACAGCTTTGCTTGCAGCATAGGCAGATAATCCGCCATCCCCCTTCAGACCGGAACGCGAAGCGATGGTTACGATGCGTCCGCGTGTGCCTTTTTCGGTCATGGCTTTGGCTGCTGCGCCAGACATGAGGAAAACAGAGCGCGCGTTCAGATTCATCATGAAATCCCAAGTGCCTTCGTCCAGCGCGGTGAATTCTGCCATACGAAAGCCGCCTGCAATGTTGATCAGCGCGTCCAGGTGTCCAAATTTCGTCACCACATCCGCAATCAGTTTTTCGACGTCTTCCTTTTTGGTGATGTCCGCAACAGCAGTCATGGATTCAACCCCAAGCGAACCTGCCAGCGTATCAAGTTTGTCCTGCGCCCTGTCCACGACGACGAGTTTCATCCCCTCGGCGGCGAGACGCTGCACTGTTGCGCTCCCAAGATTGCCGACTGCCCCGGTCACGAGCGCGACCTTGCCCTTCAATTCGGGATAATTTGCCATGTTAATTCCTTTCGCGTGCCAATGTCAATAAATAGCTGCCACGACTCTGACCGCCTGCGCGTGCGTGCCGCGATGCCACGATGATATACGCGCCCTTCGCAGGCAATTTATAGCCCTGAATTTGCGCGGCAAGCGGTTGATTCGGATCGTTTTGTGCTAGCAAGCGCCGGTTCTGGTCGAACAATATTACGTATGGCAGCAGCGTATCCGATGTTGGCTGCATGATGATTGTGACCAAATCGCCCGCCTGCCCCTCAAATACATATTGCTGATCATAGCTTGAGCCGTCGATGGTCGATGTGACTGCACCGCCATAGCTCAGGATTAGTACGCCGTTCGCGCCAACCGTTACACCCTGTCGCCCGATTAGTAGCAGGCGAAAATCTCCAGCTGTGAAGCCTTTTCCGCCATCATAGCGAGAAACAGCGATCACATAAAATCCATCGCGTGGGATAGTATAGGCAGTGATGCGTGCGAGTTGACCGCGCCTTCCCCCGTCATGAGCAGTGAGCGCCTTTTTGTCGGCGTCGTATAATAGGAGCGTCGGGTCGAGCGTGCCGCGTGTGCGTTCGGCTTCGACAGTGATTACATCTCCGCGCTTGGCCTCGAATCGAAAGGTTCGCAAGAAAATTTCGCTGTCAATAGTGCTGGTTTTCGTTTCGCCATAATCGACAAAGGCGGGTTTTTCGAGTGTTAAACCGAGCGATTCTGGTGGTGTCCGATCCAGTGTCAACGAGAAACCGCCGCGTGTTGTTCCAGCTTGTCTCCCGAAGCGCGTGGCGACAATCAGATAATTACCTGTTTTGAGGATTAGAAGATCGCTGATCGAAGCGTCCAGCGTCCCGGTGCTGCTTGTATCCTCGTCATTTACCGCAACGACATTTCCCGATGCATCCGCAAGGATCAACGCCGGGTCGAGATCGCCAGAGATGCGCTGCAACGTGATTTTGATCAGATCGCCGCGTTTGGCAGTGAATCCGTACACTGCTTCGGGCTGATCGGCTGTCACCTCGCCTACGGTATTGTCGCCGTAACGCAGGAATGTTCCCGCCGGACTGCCAGTCACGCCGACGCGCGACAGGTTCAGCGAAAATGTTCCGGTGGTCAGCCCCCGCTCCTGCCCGAATCGCGCCGCGATGACGAAATAGCCGCCTGTGCGGGGAAGTTGAAAATTCGTAACAGAAGCGCTATACCCTTCGCCAGCATCATCATCACGCGCAAGCAGCGTATTCTGATCGTCGATCAGGATGAGCAACGGATCAAGTGTGCCGTTCACCACTTTCAACGTAATGTCGATGACATCGCCCGCTTTGCCTGTGAAGCTGTACACCTGCCGAAAGGTATCTTTGGTGATCGATCCGGTGACAGTCTGCTCATAGCTGATCGTGTTAATCACCTGCGCCCGGACAGGCAACATTGGCAGAAATAGCGCTATCAATGCAAAAAGCAGTAGTCTAACTCTGCCCCGGCGCTGAAGCACCGGGCTAAACTCAAAAAGGAGGTCACGACCTAAAAAGAAATGACCCCTCATGAGCGTTGCTGACCTCTCTTATATGTTCGATAGGAACAGGCACTTGCAAACCTGTTTTTGAGTTTAGCTCCCGGCTTTAGCCGGGGGTTAGTGAATCGCGTACCGAACATCAATTTAATTCGCACGGCGATTCAGGCTCAAAATAAATGACCCCACCGTATTATTCGCACCCGATGCCACGATCAGATAAGTGCCATTCGCGGGGAGTTTGAAATCATTCAACATTGCATCCACGTCTCCCGGTGCTCGATCATTCACGGTAGCGATTAACTGTGGTTTGCCATCAACATATTGGTATAGGTAGAGCAACGGATCAAGCGTGTTATCAGCGGTGCGCAACAGTTGGATAATAACCACATCGTCCGCATTGCCCCGGAAGGTATAGAACAGGCGGGGCGTCCCTTCGCTGATCTGTCCTTTTGTGCTGTCGCCATAGGCAAGCTGATTGGAGAATGGTGTACCCTGCGGCGTCAGCGAAATACTCGCGTCGAGCGTCCCTTGCAGCATGAACGAAAACTCCCCCGTCAGACCAAACACCAGCAGATAATATGCCCCCGAAGCAGACAGGTTTACGTTGCGTAGTGCTGTACCGGAAGCCAATTCACGGAAATTGGCGTCATACAGTATGGCGATTCCGTCACCATTCAAGGTCAGGTCAATAATTGTTCCAGAAGGTGCGGTAAAGGCATAACGCGCCCCATTCACATTGTTAAGATTGCCACGCTGCGTTTGTCCGGGAATCAATCGGGTCGCGTCCGGTGGCGGTGCGGTATGTGCCGGAAAGTTTGCATTGAGGATATACGCGCCCGAACCACCCGCAAAACCAACCATCAACCAGTACCACCCATCATAGGGCGCATCCATACTCAATGTTTTTGCAGCAACATCTCTTCCAGTGCTTGCCAGCAATGCAAAATCGGCGCTATAAATCGAAAAACCAGCCCCCAACAACGATTCGGTAAACGTCCAGCGCAATGTAACTGTTTCGCCCTTTTGCAGATAAAACGGGTGGAAATGTTGTGGCGTTTGAATATCCAGCCGAATTTCCTGCGTGGGTTGGAGCAAACTCAGAACAGATTGCTTTGGAGATTGTGTTGCATTGAGAGCATTGATCGTCAATCGAAAGCCACCATCAAGGTCTGCCGTCTGTACGGCACTTGCCCGAATGATGTAATCTGTCGTTTCGGGAAGGACAAATTGCAGGCGAGCATTGGGTGAGCCGCCGCTATCGTTATCCACAGCCAAGACGTTTTTTTGTGCGCTATCCGTCAGCAGGATCAACGGATCAATGATCCCGGTGGTGCGCTCCATAGTGATGACGATCACATCGCCGGAATTGCCCGTGAAGGTATAAAGCGCTTCCGGCAGCAGCGTGGATAACTCACCCGTCACACTTTGCCCATATTGCAGGGGAGTCGGTGCGGGTGGAGTCGGCGTCTGGAAAGGCGCAAAAATCAGCGCGAAGGTCAGAATTAAAGCAATCATCCCTTCGATTCTAGTCCGGGGAAAGGGGCTATGCAACCTTTCCCGGATGAATAGTTTTAGAACGTTTTTGCGGCTACTCAGCTTTTCTGCGGGATTGCCTCACCGAGGACGACTTGCAAGGCTTCCTCGAATGCGCTCAATCCGTCTTCCATATCCTTTTCAGTTGCGACAAGTGGAACCAGAACGCGGATCACGTTGCTATATAGCCCGGCGCTCAACAGCAACAAACCGCGTGCGCGCGCCTCGGCAATCACTTTCTTGACCAAATCTGGCGCGGGCATCTTTGTTTCCGGGTCGCTGACCAGTTCCATAGCAATCATCGGGCCGATGCCGCGTACATCGCCTATCTGCGGGAATCGCGCCTGCCAGCCTGTCAATGTCTGGCGCAGGTGTTCACCAAGCACTTGCGCCCGATCCAGCAGGTTTTCCTGCTCGAAAATCTCAAAGACTGCCAACCCTGCGGCGCACGCCAGAACATTTCCGGCGAATGTCCCGCCGAGTCCACCCGGATCAGGCGCATCCATGATCTCTGCGCGCCCCGTCACGCCGGAAACAGGAATCCCGCCTGCGATGCTCTTGGCAAACGTGATCATATCCGGCTCAACGGCGCTGTGTTCAATCGCATAGAGTTTCCCGGTACGCCCGAAGCCAGATTGAATTTCATCGGAAATCATGACGATTCCATGCTGTTGGGTGATCGCACGCAGTTCGCGCAGAAATTCCGCCGGGGCTGGAACGAATCCGCCTTCGCCCAACACAGGCTCAATGATGATCGCCGCGACGCGATCCGGCGCGATCTGCGTCTCGAATGTCTCGTTCAACGCATCAAGCGCCCGTTCGGTACTCCACCCGCGATATTCATAGGGGAATGGAGTGCGGTAAACTTCTGGCGCAAACGGACCAAAATTCTGCTTATAGGGCTTCGATTTCCCCGTCAGCGTCATGCCCATCAGAGTGCGCCCATGAAAGCTGTTATTGAAGGCGATCACGCCGGGGCGCTTTGTATAGGCACGGCTGATCTTGATCGCGTTTTCGGTAGCTTCCGCGCCGCTGGTGAACAGAATCGACTTTTTCGGGAAGTTACCCGGCGCAGCAGCGTTCAGTTTTTCTGCCAGCCTGACATAGGGTTCATAGTAGGCTACCTGAAAGCACATATGGGTAAGCTGTTCGAGTTGGGCGCTGATGGCTTGCACCACACGCGGATGATTATGCCCAACATTCAGAACACCGATGCCGCCAATAAAATCGACATATTCATTTCCATCAATATCCCAGACGCGCGCACCTTGCGCCCGTGCTACGAAAATCGGATGAGTGTTACCCAGCCCACGAGGGATGTGCTGTTCCCGCAACGCCAACAGTTCCTGGGTGCTTGATTCGTGATTCGACATATAAAAAGCCTTCAAATATTAAACAGAGATTTGTTCCTGCGTCCTCAATGGTAATCATAATCTCGATGCGCTTTTGTGTCTATGCCAACCCATTGCTTTCCCTAGAGACCAGTCTTTCGCTCCAACGCTTCGGGGTATCTGTCTCCTTGCACCGTGATCTGTGCGGCAGCGCTCTCAATTTCGCGGAGATCGTCGGGCGTGAGTTCGATGGCGGCGGCTCCGATGTTTTCATCCAGCCGTTCCAGTTTCCGCGTACCTGGAATCGGAACAATCCAGGGTTTCTGCGCAAGTAACCACGCAAGCGCTATCTGTGCAGGCGTTGCTTTTTTCTGCTCCCCGATCTTGCCAAGCAAATCCACCAACGCCTGATTCGCTTTCCGCGCCTCTGCCGCAAAGCGTGGGATGGTGTTACGAAAATCGGAACTATCAAACTTCGTATTCTCGTCAATTTTTCCAGTCAGGAAACCTTTTCCCAATGGGCTAAAAGGGACAAAGCCGATGCCAAGTTCTTCCAGGGTCGGCAAGATTTCTGCTTCAGGTTGTCTCCACCATAATGAATATTCGCTCTGAAGCGCGGTGACAGGTTGGACAGCATGGGCGCGGCGAATCGTTTGCGCGCCTGTCTCCGAAAGGCCGAAATGTTTGACCTTCCCTGCCTGAATCAGGTCTTTCACCGCTCCGGCTACCTCTTCGATAGGCACGTTCGGGTCAACGCGGTGCTGATAAAACAGATCGATAGCATCAACGCGGAGTCGCTTGAGGGAAGCATCCGCGACTTCTTTGATATGTTCTGGACGGCTATCCAACTCACTCCACCGCGATTCACCGTCGGCGGCAGGTTTGAATCCAAATTTGGTAGCGATCACCACTTGCCCGCGAAAAGGCGTGAGTGCTTCGCCAACGAGTTCTTCATTAACATATGGGCCATATACTTCAGCAGTATCAAAGAAGGTAACGCCCCGCTCGACAGCCGCCCGAAGCAACGCAATCATCTCGCTTTTTTCTGGAAATGGCGCATAGGAAAAACTCATTCCCATGCAACCAAGCCCGATAGCCGAAACTTCCAGCTTGCTATTCCCAAGTGTGCGCTTTTGCATTTTTTATACTCTCAAAAATGTTTTTCAACGATTTTATAGCGTTTTGGGGAGTTGGGGATGATAGAAGAGAAACAGATGGGCGTATCGCTCTGATACGCCCAGGTAAAGCTAACGGAATGTTACGATTGTGCCTTCTTCTCTGGCATTCGCACAATCAGCATCGGCTGATGCAATTCATGCAACACCGTTTCGGTGATGCTGCCATTGATGAACCGATCAATGCCTGTGCGCCCGTGCGTCGCCATCGCAATCAGGTCGATTTCGTGATAGCGGGACAGGACGCCGATTTCATTTTTCGGGTTATTGAAATTCACCTCGATTAGTGGCGTCACGCCATATGCCTTTTGCCATTTGTTGCCTATCGTTTCCAGATAGTGCCGCGCCTCATTTTCGGCAACGGTATTAATCATGGCATATTCATCCGAGCCAATCTTTAGCGTGTCGAATTGAACATGGGGTTCAACTTTCATCAACACAACGTTTTTGGCTGGATGCGCTTCCAGCAGTTTTTCAACCTGTGGAAGGATCGCTTCTGATTCTGGCGTGCCGTCCAGCGTGACCAGAATACAGTTATAGTTGCCATTTTTGGCGGGCGACTGTGCCGGAACAATCAGCATCGGACACGGGATATTACGCAAAACTGCATCGGTGACGCTTCCGAATAGCAGGCGGCTGATTCCGCTGCGCCCGTGTGTTGCCATCACCAGCAGATCGAAGCCGGCGGCGGCACTTTCGATAATATGAACGAGTTCACCCGCGTGAACTTCGGTTGTTACCTCGAAACCATGTTCGGCAAGGCTGGAACGCACGCTTCCCAGATATTCCCGCCGGGTTTCAATTGCCTGTGTATATGGCTGTTGTTCCGCTGCCATGATCTGCGTTGCAAAATCGCCATTTACCGCAGACACAAAGGGCATCGGGACTGCCGAAATCGTCTCAACGACTGACAGGAGGTGCAGCTTTGCTCCGGGCGATGCGACCTTCAATACCGCCCCAATAGCACGTTCTGCCAACTCTGAACCATCCAATGTAATCAAAATCCGATTGTAGGTCATTTCACTGATCCTCCCTTGCTTTCAGGATAGCTCAAACCGGATTGCCGTTCATGTGGAGAAGGGCAGGAAGATCGGGTGACATTCGTTATATTTTTCCGACATTCTGTGCTTAAGGACTTGTGACTGGTTGCAAAATTTTCTGGTTCGCTCTACATTTAAATGCGCTGTGTTCATCCTTCACGAGTGGAGAAACAAATGAAACGCTTGAATTTGCTTGTTTTGACAGTAATTTTTGTTCTGTCCTTTGCAGTTGCGGCATTCCCGGCGAATAGCGCCCACGCCGCGAATAATGATACGGGCAGCAGCACGGGCTTGACAGCGCAAGTCCTCGCTTCCCAGCTATATATTCGCGGACGGCCTTCGGTGACGGCGGGCGTTCTTTCGGCGGTCAACTGGGGAACACGTCTGACCGTGCTGGGACGCAATGCCCGCGCGACATGGATCAAGGTCGTCGCACCCGATAAAACCGTTGGTTGGGTGTCTGTCTTCTGGGTACGCCTCTCGCGCAATGTCCGCTACGATTCACTTCCTATCGTCCAATAGTTTTCTCTTTCGACAGATGGCGGGATCACTTCTCGCCATCACTCCACCCGAACCCGCGTCAACACCAGATGATCCCCAACAACCTGATCCCGGACAGTAATCCGCAATTTTGAATTATCCTGCCAGTTATAGAGCAGCACCCAGACCTCATATTCGCCACGCGGCGCGTTCGCTGGCACAGCCAATCCATGATTATCCCGATAGTAGCCGCCCGGTTGCCAGCGTGTCAGCATCCCGAATGTGCCTTGTGGCGTGCCTGAGCGCTGCGCCTGAGCGCTGCCATCTGGCGCAATCAGCGAGACGTTCACGCTGTAGTCAAAGTCGATTTTGCCCTCAGCCTTCCACAGCAACGACACGGGCAGCACCTCACCCGCTTTGATCGTCGGCAAGCTGTCATAGCCCACAAGCGTGAGCGATTGTCCAAAATGGGCGGTGCTGAACACGGCAGGCCAGGGTGGGATGAAATCCGGCGGGCCGCTCTGCGTGCTGAACTCAATCACGCGCGCTGTATTCGTGGTCAATACCTCGCGGATCGGAAGATAGTGCCGAACGAGGTAATGTTCCATCGCGCGGGTACGGCTGGTATCACCGGGGATGAACTCGGTTACATAGAGCCAGCGTTTCGCAGAGAGGGCATTTCGTGCCAGCAGCAAGGTTGTTTCCGGCGCGACCAGCGCATCCAGATTATGCGCGGTGATTTTCGGCGGCTGACCGGGTATATCGACTTCGCCGGGACTTGGCGGAAGTTGAAAAATCGGTGCGCGCCCTTTGTAATAATTCATGAAGTGCGGGCGATAGGCTTCCGAACCCAGCAGAATGACACTATTCGGCTGTAAATTTGTATAGACCGCATTTAACGCTGCTGCTGCATTTGGATCGTTGCCACCATAGCGCGGGTCGGCGTATGCACTCCGCAATCCCGTGTAAAAGAGTAGTACCAGACCAGTCACCGAAAACAGGAACAAATGGCTCCGATTGCGCAAGAGCAAAAGGATTCCCAATGCCATAAGTATCAGGCAGGCCAGTATGATCCCCTGCACCTGATTCACCCACCACGCCAGATCGAGCGGCGCTTTGTTCAGAATTTGCGGCAAAATCACCTGTGGGATATAGCGCAGATTCCACGTCCCGTCGATCCAGCCGACAAGGGTCTGATTCAGGCGTGTACCCTCTTCGGCAAGGAAGTGATAATAATCATGCAGGGGAACATAGGCCGCCAGAAGCTGTAACGCGCTACTGAGTGCAATTATTCCGATGATCAGGGCGCGCACCCAACCGCTGAGTTTTGCGAATCGCTCCAATACAGGCAAAACCAAAAGCACAAGAACTGGCGTAACCGGAAGCATATAGCGCGGCCCCCACGCTGTACCGCCATACCAATCCCGATTTTGTAGAATGGCATAGCCAAACGCAAACGAACCAAGCGCAACAATGGGAACCAATGCTTCGCGGCGGCGTTTCATCCGCAACAAAAGAATGAATCCCGGCAAGCCGAGCAGTAACACAGGCGAGAATGCAAAAATCCCGCGTCCGGGGCTGAACAAATAACTCAACAGCGCGTAAGGGGCTTCATCAGCTTCGATGATCGCACGCTGGATTCTGCCGATTACGTCAAAACGACCTGCGGCGACAAAACGCGGCACAATCAGCAGTATCAACAGTGCCACAGCCGAGATAATCCCGATGGTGATCAAAGAACGCCGATCCAGTCGCATTACAGCCGCAGGCAGGAGCGCTATCACCAGCGCGGGAAGGAAGAAAAATGCTGCGTCTTTGGTGATGAACGTAGCGATCAGCGCAAATACAGTCACGGGTAGCCAGCGCCATTGACCATTACGCCGCCAGCGTTCCGCCGCGTAAAGGGTGAATAGCCCCAAAAAGGTAAATAGCGGCTCACGAAAGAAGGTTTTGGTGTAGGGCAAGGCAATCGTCGCCGCGCCAAAGATCAGCCCTGCGCCCAGTCCAACGCGCTCCGTATATCCCAACAATCGCGCAAAATGATAAACCAGCGCCGCCGTCGCTGCCGTGATCAGGATGTTCAGGAGCCAGACTGTTTGCATCAATCCCAAGCCCGGCAACGCCACAGCGATCATGAACAGCGGCACGCTAGCGATCACCTGTCCTGGTTCGGAATCCAGCTTCGGAACGGGCAAATTATCTGGCAGCGTGATCGGGCTGCGGAGCGTATTTGAATAATTCAGCCAGAGGTTGCCCTGCTGCGCCAGACTGTGGACGCCATCCCAGAGCAAACGCTCATCGGTACTTACTTCAACTCCGCTGAAAAACAGGAAATAGAGCGCTGCCAGAAAAATAAAGAGGCCAGCCGCGCGCGGGGGACGAATGATTACAGACATATTCCAATTTCTTCGCAGTACATCACAAAAGTGTCGCGCCAAGTGTAACGGCGTAATTGGGCGATTGCCAGCGTCGACTTCATCTGTGCTAACATCTGGATAATCTTCTACAGGCGTATTTTTTAAAATGATTAGAGTTGAGGACGGAATGCACGTGGTTATCGTCACGTCCTGGCCTACCGATGTAATCGGTGGGAGTGGGACAGCCGTTTTCTTTAATTCGTTTGTCGATGGGTTGCGCCGACGTTCCTATAATCTGGAAGTCATCGCGCCCAATTTCGATCCCGGTGACTATGTAACTTCGACATTGCAGCGCTTCCTGTTCAATACCCAACTACGTACCGACCCACGCATCCAGCGCGCCGATCTGGTCATTGGGTTTGATTACGACGGGTTTGGGCTTGATCCAGCGCTCCGTCCCCCGATGATCACGAGCGCACACGCAGTCTATGGGGATATTGTGCAATGGGAAGTAGACCCTTTCCGTACAATGGTGCAATCGCAGGCGTTCTTTGACCGGGTGGCAATGGAACAGGCTAACGCCGTGACCATCGGCAGCGAATACGCGAAACGGCGCATCGTTGAACTGTACGGAATTGCACCGGAAAAAATCCATGTGATTCCACATGGGCAACAAACACCAACATGGATGCCGCTGGTCGAACGTGAAAAACGTCAGCCAAACGATCATCCGGTGATCCTCTCCGTTGGCAAGATGTTCCCGCGTAAGCGCACCGACATACTGATTCGGGCAGCAGCACTGCTCCTGCCAAAATTCCCAAACCTCGAATTACGCATTGTGGGCGATGGAATCAACGAAGCAAATCTGCATCGTATCGCGGGTGAAATCGGAATGGATAAAAATATTTCGTGGCTGGGACACATCAGAGACGATGCCCGGTTTGCGAAGGAATGGCGACAAGCCGATATATTCTGTCATCCCAGCAGTCAGGAGACATTCGGTTTCGTATATCTGGAAGCGATGAGGCTGGGAATGCCGATTGTAGCGGTGGCTGCCGGGGCAGCACCGGAAGTAATTGCAGACACCGGACGCCTGAGCGAACCGGAAAACCCGGCTGCGCTAGCCGCCGATCTCGATTATTTTCTGAGCCATCCCGAAGTCTATGCCGACTATGGTGAACGCGCCAAACAACGCGCCGCACACTATACTGTTGACCGGATGATTGACGGCTACAACGGGCTAATCAACCAGCTTGTGAAAACCCGCGTCCTGCGTTAGCCCTGTGCGCCGACGCGCCGAATCGGGTTTTTGAATTGCAACCACATCACCAGCCCGCCGAGGCGTAGCTCGTCACCGTCGCGCAATTGATAGGCGGTATTGGCATAAATTGCTTCGCCATTCAAATAGACGCCTGCACCTGCATCGACATTGGAAATGATCAGGCTATCATTGCTCCGGCGCAACGTGCAATGCAGCGGAGCAACACCTTTTTCTTCGCCACCATAGGGACTCAGGTCTACATCGGGCGAGAGGACGCTCCCTGTGCCACCGCAGCCCAGAATTGTCTCGTTACCCGGTGTGACCAGAAGCGGCTCCTGCGCGCCTTGAATATGTAGATAAAGCAGCGTCGAGCTATTGAACGAAGGCGACTGAGCGCCGACATAAGGTGGACGCATGGCAGTATCAAGCGCCTGCAATTGACCTGTCGTTCCGAAGCGACGCCCGGTCACTGGGTTGGAGATGGTGCGAATCTCCTGTGAGGTCGGTGGGACTGCAAGATAATTTGTACCCTGCGCACGTTCCCAATCGCGGATCAGCCCGATCAGGCGCTGACGTTCTGTTTCCCTCATGCCGTTAGAAAGTTCGCGCATCAGCAGGATAACCTCTGCGGGGCTTTGCCCTCCCTGGCGACGGCGGCGGTAGTCTTCAAAAAGTTCGATGGCTCCGTAATCGCGTTTACTCGCAAGCATATCTGC
Organism: uncultured Anaerolineaceae bacterium; assembly: GCA_964432445.1. GTDB lineage: Bacteria > Chloroflexota > Anaerolineae > Aggregatilineales > UBA2796 > JBBRMW01. Next base: position 999 of record CAYSOC010000129.1, on the reverse strand, counting down.
GCTCTCCCTCACCGCTATCATACCACGAGTATTGGTCATTTGTATCACCTCGGTTAATATACTCTAACGATTGTTCGTGATGTCTGACAAATCATTTACGTTGCAGAATGGGGAACAGGATGTTGAGGTTCATGAAGCAAGGGCTTAACATTCAAGCCCTCGATGTTATGCAACAAGCGATTGTTACAGTCGTTGTAACTATTCAAAGGGGGTTGAGAGGTTTATAGATTCAAACGTCCGTCCGAGGAACGTTGAACGAGCGACAGCCAACAGTCAGGATAGTATGATTTGTGCGCTCTTCACCTTGTCTGATTCAGAGTCGCCCGCTAAGATTAGACTGTTCAGATAAGGAAGTGCGCATGAACGAGATCGTGATCGTCTATTCTCCTGTCGCCAACCTGAAAAGTGTGCAGAATACACTGCATCACCTAGAGATTCCACATCGTGTTGCTTATACCCCGGACGAATTGCACGGGGCGCATAAGCTGCTGCTGCCGGGGGTTGGGGCGTTTCGGGCGGGGATGGAAGGCTTGCGCAAAGCCGGGATGATCGCGCCGATTCGTCAGATGGTTGCCGATGGTACG
>CAYSOC010000129.1:0-405 GCA_964432445.1 uncultured Anaerolineaceae bacterium | reverse complement strand
GCCGATTATCGGAATCTGTCTCGGAATGCAGATGCTCTTTGATGTTTCCGAAGAACTGGGTGAATACGAAGGTCTTGGTCTGTTGCCGGGGCGCATTGTTCGCTTCCCCGCCGATGGCCCGAAAGTGCCGCAGATTGGCTGGAATCAATTGAACCTGTGCGCGCCCTCGCCGCTACTCGGCGGGATTAAATCCGGCGGCTATGCCTATTTCGTCCACAGTTATTACGCTCAGGTTGATCCATCGCTGGTGTTGGCAACGTGCAGCTACGGGATGGACTTCCCGGCAATTGTCGGGCGTGGTAATGTCTTTGGCGCACAGTTCCACCCGGAAAAGAGTCAGGGTGTCGGGCTTCGATTGCTGAAAAATTACGCGGGGATGGCATGATCGTTTATCCCGCTCTGGAT
>CAYSOC010000128.1:0-19556 GCA_964432445.1 uncultured Anaerolineaceae bacterium | reverse complement strand
ACACCAATATTTGACGTGACGCGGGTCAGGATACCCGTGTGCGGCGCGCAAGTCGGCATACTGCGTCCCGCGTGGCGCGTTGCAATATTCCACCAGATTGGCGGCGTCCTGAATCGTTCCCGTTCCCATATTGACCGCCATCATTGGCTCGGTGTTCAGCGCCTGGCACAGGTCAAGGAATTCATTCGTCCCGAACTGGTTACTTTCAATCGACTGCCAGGCGAGGTCGCGGCGGCGTGGACGCTTTTCTTTCGGCCCGACGCCATCTTCCCAGCGATAGCCGCTGAGAAAGTTCCCGCCGGGATAGCGAATCGCCCGAAAATTCAGACTGCGCAGGGCGGCAACAACATCTTTGCGGATGCCATTTTCATCAGCGTGGGGCGAAGCCGGGTCATAGATACCTTCATAAATGCTGCGCCCCATGTGTTCGGCAAACCCGCTGAACAGCAATGGCGAGATGGTGCTGATAGTGCGTCTGGTATCGAGGTGTATGGTTGCTTTCAGCGATGATGAAGCAGACATTTGGTTTTTCCCTTTTAGAAAGCTGTGTAGGCTATGCCCTTCCACCTGTGACCGTGAGTACAGGCTGGCAGGCGGTTGAAGTCAGATGATCGATCAGGTCGTGCAGCATCGCCGTTGCAACCGGGTCGGATGATTTTCCTGTCAGATTTGACAGCAGGTTGAAAGTCGTCATCAGGACTTTGCCCTGCCCATAGCGAAATTGTACAGTATGAATGGCTGGGTGTTGTATCCATCCTGTAAACTGTCCAGCCAGAAAATCGGCATGGCAGGCCGAATCTTCAACAGGCAAGCCGACGATCACGCCCGTTGGCGCGATATTGGCAAACGGCATGGTGAGCGGGTTCGGCGCACCGAGCCGGGCATAAACGCCCGGACGCAGCCAGTTATAGCTGGTAATCCATGCGCCGCTATAGACGCCGCCACGCCCTTGTACCCAGAAGAATGGGCTGACGCCCTGACATAGGTAGAACAACGTTCCACCTGCATGAGTCCAGCCTAGAATCTCTTTATCAACCCGGCTGGTCATGAGCAGCATTTGGCTATCAGCCTGTGTCGTGGTGCGATACCCCAGGTGTTCGAGCGCAGTTTGCAGCGTTGTTGTTTCGGCACGTTCTGCATTCGTGTTTCCGGCAGAGAACGCCAGCGTACCATGCCAGGACGCCTGCTGTGCGGCGGCAGGGAGAACCAGAATATCGCTTACGTTGCGGGCGAGTGTTTCGCCAGTGGCAGATTGTACTTCCAGCGCGATTTGTTGGGTTTCGGCCTCTGTCGTTGTCTTAAAAGCCCATTCCACTGTCCCCAAATCGACTACATCACCTTGCGCAAGTGCCGGGAGCGGTTGCGTGTGAGATTGTCCGTCATTCGTCCACTTGAGAAGAGCGCCTTCCCAATTCCTTGCGCTGTAATGCGACACATGGAGGCGCGCAGCAAGCGATTGATCATCCCATGCCGCGTGCTGTTCCGGTTGCGAAATGATGACATCGGCAGCGTTGATTTGCCCGAAAACGGCGTGATAGGCTTTCTCTCCCCGGTTGAAATCGAGCAACCCATTACTTTCCCAATAAATATCGCTCAACTCGGTAATCACGTATCCCTTGAGCGAAGGCTGGCGGCGCATCACCTCGATCTCGTATTTCATGGCCTGATATTGATGCCACTGGGAAGCGGCGGCAAAGGCTTCATAGTCGCGCCAGATTGCAGATAGGCCGAGCCGTTCAAACCGTTCGAGGACACCTTCAGGCCACCCCGGTTCCCCATCCCAGCCAGACCACCATGGCCCCAGCTTAAACCAGGCGGGTGGATTCCCTTGTGCATCACTCAAGGCAGCAACCGAAGGTAACCCCCAGTTGCCGAATTCCGACAGGATAAGCGGCTCGTGTCCTGTGCGGTGAGCATCCCCATGACTGGAATAAGTCCAGGTCGGGCGAAGGCTGAATTGTTCGATGAAGCGCGCAAACCATGCTGACTGATCGGGAATGTTCGTATAGATATGGAAATCATCCAGATCACTTTTGACGTGTAGATTCGGCCCCCAATTGTTCAGGCACGCCGAGTTATCAACGACTAACCGGGTTGGGTCGAGTTGCTTGCACAGGTTGTAGAGCAAAATCAGCCATTCCCGATCATTGGAACTCAGGGCAGTTGCCGTTCCCCAATCCTCGTTGACCAGTGTCCAGATAATTATCGAGGGATGGTTGTAATCGCGCTTGATCATTTCGTGCAGCGTTTGTTCGACACGGCAGCGGGTCAAAGCGTTATTGTTGAAATGATCGTCGTGCAGGGTTGTTTTGAGATAGAAAGTCCGCCATGATGGAATCTCTTCCCAAACGAGTAACCCCATTTCATCCGCGAGATCAAGATATAACGGGTCGGGTATCTTGATATGACAACGCAGGCAGTTTAGCCCAAGTGCTTTGGCTTTCTGGAACTCATCCCGCAGAAAGGCTTCCGAAGGAACGGTATAGATTGTTTCCGGGTACATATCCTGATCCAGCGCAGCACGCAGAAACAGCGGCTGACCATTCAGGAGCAGATTCCCCTCGTGAATGCTGATTTCACGAAACCCGAAGCGCGCAGAAAGCGTATCGCTGCCGTTTTGGGTGACAAGCGCGAGATTCACCTGATACAACGTCGGTGTTTCCGGCGTCCAGAGTTGTGGGCTTTCGACCTGAATTGTGATGTCTATCTGTGTTTGAGCAGGTTGCAGTTTGATTTCTGCCGCAAGATGCGTTTCGTTTCCGCCGATTGTTGCCCGTAGGCTGCCATCGAGTGCATCCACCGCACCGATAAGCTGCGCCTGAATCCGCACCTTGCCATCGTTAGCCGGAGTAATCCGCAACTGATCCAGATAAGCAGCGGGAACACGAGTCAGGGTAACGGCCTGCCAGAGGCCGCCGACATTCAGATACCACTCCTGCTTGCCGTGCGGTATATGCAGCGGGTCGGAAGATTGTACCGAGCCATTTTCCAGCCATCGTCCGTGCGCTATACCGCGCTGCGCCGCATCGTATACGCGAATAGCGATAAGATTTGCGCCTGCCTGGGCAACCTGCCGAATCGGGAACGTAAACGGTGTATAGCCGCCTTCGTGTTCGCCCAGACGTTGCCCATTCACGAACACCTCGCACCAGTAATCGACAGCGCCAAAGGTGAGCAGGATTTCCCCTGTCAACCAGGACTCATCAAGCGTAAACTCGCGCTGATACCAGGCATAGCCGCTATAGGTTTCCAACTCCGGGAAGGCTGCTTGCCAGGGCATCGGAACCGGAATTTGTCGATCTGGAATTAGCGTTTCAGATTGTATTGTTCCTTCAGGATCGAGTTTGAATTGCCACAATCCTGTGAGCGAAATTTGGTCGCGCATACTTGGTTGTTCCTGTCGGTGCATCGGTGAGCGTCTAGCGTCCGCCCATTCCGGTCAGTGTGACGCCTTTGATAATCCGGCGCTGAAAAAGGATGTAGATAACAATGATGGGAATCGTCGCCAGCACTGCGCCCGCCAGCACCAACGGGCGATATTGTCCGGCATACGACGAATTCAGTATGGTCAGGCCTACGGGCAGTGTTCGCATTTGCAGACTGTTGGTGACGATGAACGGCCAGAACAAATCGTTATAGTGTCCGAGGAACACAAAAATTCCCAGCGCCGTCAACGCATTGGTAGACAGCGGCAAAATGACATGCCGGAAGCGTCCCCAGTAGCTTGCACCGTCGAGAACCGCCGCTTCTTCCAGTTCCGTCGGAATCTGCATGAAAAACTGGCGCAGCAGAAAGACGCCAAAAACGTTGGCGGCTCCCGGCCAGATTAGCGCATTGAATGAGTCGAGGAATTTCAGGTCGCGCATCAATAGGTAATTCGGGATGAGCGTCACCTGTGACGGGATCATCACCGTGATCAGCAACAGTGCAAACAAGATATTGTTGCCGGGGAATTTCAGCCGCGCGAAGGCATAGGCCGCAGGCGCACAAACAACAAGCACAACGAACGTATAGGACGCCGCTGCAAAGAGGCTGTTTATCAGCCACGTCGGTAACATCAGGTCGGGCTGGGTCAATACCTGTTGATAGCTGTCCAGCGTCGGCGCAACCGGAATGATCGGCGGCGGCCAGTGGTTGACTTCCTGATTGGTCATCAGCGATTGCGAGACGATAATCAGCAGCGGCAACACCACAAATGCGCTCATAATGATGAGAAATGTATACGACGGTAACGTCGTGCGAAGCGTTCGGATATTCATCTCAACACACTTTCATCAATACTGGACACGCCGACCAATGATCAGAAACTGGAAGAGCGTAAACAGGGCGATAATCAGCGCGAGGGTGATAGCAACCGCAGAACCATAGCCCATGCGGAAGGCACGCCACGCAATTTGATACAGGTAATAGATAACGGTGTAGGATGCCCGCCCCGGCCCGCCAGTGGTCATGATGAACGGCTGCCCGAACACCTGAAAATGAGATATGAATCCCGTCACCGTAACAAATAACAGGGTCGGACGCAGCAGCGGCAATGTAATGAAGAAAAATGACTGCCTGCCGTCTGCGCCGTCGATGCGCGCCGCTTCGTAGAGTTGTTCCGGGATACCCTGCAATCCAGCGATCAGGATCAGCATCGGGAAGCCAAATCCCCACCAGATCGTGGTCAGGCTGAGTGCGGGAATCACGATATTCGCATCCCCAAGCCAGTTAATCGGATCAATTCCAAAGAAACTCAACGCATAGTTGATCACTCCGAATTGTGTGCCAAGCAGCCAGACCCATGTCAGCCCAACCACACCGACGGATAACAGCGTGGGCATATAGAGCAGAACACGGAAGAAGGCACGCCCGCGTAGTTTCTGCTGGGTAACAGCGATAGCACAACCGAGCGCCACACACGTTGTTCCCACCACTGTCAGCACCGAGAAGTAAATTGTATTCTTCAGCGAAACCCACCAGACATCATCGTTAAACAATTCCACATAGTTTTTAAGCCCGATGTAGGGGCGTTTCGGAATCAGAATCTGCCAATCGTAAAAACTCATGTTGACGGCAGTCACGATAGCCCGGACGACAAAAATGCTGAAGAAAAAGAAAAATGGAGTCAGAAACAAATATGCAGCCAGAGCATCACGGGTTCGTAATCGTATCGGGAAAAGACGAGGCATCCGTTTGACTCCAGCTACTCCGATGGTTGATTTTTTTATTATCGCCATATCGAGACCAACCTTGTCCAGATTATTTTCTGATTGAGCATTACTCATGCGCCGGGTTCTGCTCTGGTTCAGTAACTCTATTGTCTAAATAGAAAGGTGGTTGACAGGGTGGAGTGAGGTTAGCACTCCACCTGAAGAGTATGCTCTTATGGATTCAAGACCCGACTAGCTGCTACGATCCAGTATCTGCTGCATACGCCTGGCTGCATCATCCAGTGCCTGTTTCACGGGCTTCTGATTGTTCAATGCCGCAGAGATTTCTGGCGCAACAGCATCGATCAATTCCTGAAGGTGTTCGTGGCGCGGTTCCATGCGGCCATATTGTGTGAACGTCTTGCCGATGAGGATGTTTGAAGAATACTTTGCCGGGTCAAGCGCCGCCTGAACGGAGAGGCGTGCCGGAACCTGCCCGGATGCCGCCCAATCCTTCTGATGTTCCGAAACCCACAGAATCAGTTTCTTGACCGCATCCAGCTTCGCGCCGCTGGTGGTGGGCGGAACCATAAAGGTATGCGCGCCGAACCATGTTGAGGGCTTGGCCGCGAGAGGCAGCGTAGGCCACGCAGCAGACTTGATGTCCTTGAAGGTGTTGGCCTGATTCAGGAACCATGTCCCGGTTGGGAGGAGCGCCAGTTTGCCCGCGCCGAACGCTGCCCAGCTATCGAAGCCCGCTTCCGGCGGCGAAACATGATACTTGTAAACGAGGTCAACCGAGGCTTGCAGCGCATCAATACCAGCCTGTGAATTGACGGTTGCAGTTTTCCCGTCCGCACTCAGCATCGAGCCGCCATTGCCCGTCAGATAGGCATAGAAGTTTACCCAGGGCCATTCGGAGACTGTCGTACCCCACTGGACAACGTTCTTCGGATCAAAGGCGGGATCAGCGGCATTTTTGCCATTCTTGTCAATCGTCAGCTTTTGAAGCATCGCAATAGTTTCGGCGGTGGTGGTCGGCGGCTTGTTCGGGTCGATGCCAGCTTTGGCAAGCATATCGAGGTTTACCCATGTGCCACGCCCGTGATTGTCGAGTTGAACGCCATAGGGCTTGCCATCGATCAGGACACCATCAAAACCGGGTTGCGCCCAGTCTTTGGCGGGTAGCGGGCCACCGCTGGTATCGTACCAGCTACTCAAATCGGCCAACGCGCCATAACTGTAGAATTGGGAGACTTCCGAAGCGTGTAGCAGGAACATATCCGGTGGCTGCCCGGCGACAAGCGCAGCTTGCAGTTTTGTATAGAGCGTAGCCCAGGGGATAATCTCGGTGGTGACAGAAATATCCGGGTTGTCCTTGACGAACTGGGCGAGCATGGCATTCAGCGTCGTGCCGTCGGAGCCAGTCAGCCCGTTCCAGAACGAAATGTGGGTTCCACCCTTACCGAGGTCTGTGATGAGTGGGGTGGCAGTTGGTGCGGGGGTCGGTGTCGCATCCGCAGCAAACGCATTTTGGGGAGCCGAAAAGCCTGCCAGTACAAGGGCCGCAACCCAGACAATACTCGCTAACAACATAAAACGTTTAAACATCTTGTTGCTCCTGAAGTTATGATATTGAAAAAACGAGAAGACAAAAAAACGAGGTTTAGTTTATAATGTGGTTATCCTCCCTTGTGTTCAAATGCCAAATGACCAGGGTCGATAAACTGCTGCTGATCGAATGCTGTTACCGCAGTATTCGATCAGTACATCTGCAACCAGCAGTTCTTCATGCCCACTCACGTCGATTGCCGTTCAATAAGACGAAGTGGAAGTTCAATATGGTGGGCGAGTCCGGTTTCAAGCCCTTCAATGCGTCGATAGACCATTTCGGCCAGGTGCGTTCCAATCTCCACCGGGGGTTGGGCGATGGTTGTCAACGAAGGTCGCACCAGTGAGGCAACCGGAATGTCATCAAACCCGACAATTGCCACATCTTCCGGTACACGCACGTTCATATCAAACGCGACACTGAGCGCCCCCAGCGCCATCAGATCATTGCTGGCAACGACGACACGCGGCGGATTGGGCTGGTTGAGCATCGCTTGCATGGCAATCTGTCCGCCTGCAATCGTATATTCCCCTTCCTGTGTCCATTCCGGGCGTGGCGTCAGGCCGAGATCACGCATGGCTTCCAGATAGGCACGGTAGCGCCGCGCGCCGGAAATATAGTGCAGGGGAACGCGCAAATAGCCGATTTCCTGATAGCCTTTCACCTGCGCCAACCAGTGTATGGTGTCATAGGTTGCTTTGGAATCGTTGCACCAGACACTATCAATCAGATTGTGTTCAATATGCGAACCGAGGATAGCAATTGCCGCTCCGGTGCGTTCGCTGATCTCCACAATTTCATCTACCGAGAGATGATAGGGAACCATCACAATGCCATCGACAGGACGGCGCAACATGGCCTGGCAAAAGCGTTTTTCGTTGTCGTATAGATGATCGGAGTTGGCGATCAGGACATCGTAGCCATGTTGTACGAAATAATCCTGTACTGCCCGCGCGATAGAGTGATAGAACGAATTGGCAATATCGGCAACCAGTACCGCGATCATGTTGGTGCGCTGCGTGCGGAGCGCTCGTGCCGTCATATTCGGGTAATATCCCAGTTCAGTCACCGCCTGAATGACTTTCTGGCGGGTTTCCTCGCTGATGGCGATTGCAGAATTTGATTGATTCAAAACACGCGAGACGGTACTCTGGGAAACGCCTGCCCGTTCTGCAACATCCCGCATGGTGACGAGTGCGGCCTGCTGTATATTTTTCTTTTTCGCAGATTTAACGAACATAAGCGTGTCTAACAGTCTCAAAAAATCTGTTTTAATTCATGCAATCGTATGCGGACAATCGAAATTAAAACATGCAATCGTATGCACGTCAATAGATTGCAAAATGTTGTTGCACGCAACAAAATGGTTTATTCATGAAAGGGGCAACTCTCGCTAAAATTGACGGTGTTGGCATTGGTGGAGCCAAGGGTTTGGTCAATCATATCTCCTGCTTTCACGAAACCATGATCATTCCTGTGTGCCAGACTTTTCAGGAGGACTAGAATGGCGTCGCCTATAAAATCAGAGCCAGACCCAATCACCGCTCTCAGCACTGCATTTACACCGAAAAGTACCCCTTTTCAGAAAATCCCCTCTACCATTCCAACACTTCGGCTTCATCTGCTGCATGTACAGGGGGAGCGCACCCGCGACCCAAACGGAATTTATCTCTTGCAGGCATACAAAACGACAGAGCCACAAGCGCTGATTCAAAAACAGGATCGGGCTGTTAACGGCAGTCTGTCCCCGTTCAGGACGCTCATGCCGCGTCTAATCGATTGGCGTTCGGCTGGAGACTGGCTGGGATTGTTGTGTGAAGCGGGTGATGGGGTAAACCGCCTGCGTCCGTTCGCAGAACTGATCAGGGAACAAAATGTACCTGTACTCCGCTCGACCATCGAAACCATGACACAGGAGTTGCGCAAGCTGAACCCGGCGCGCGATCTCCAGCGTGGAGATTGGCTTTCCGGGTTCGACTGGTTGCGGCGGGTTACGCCATTCGCCAGCAGCACACGCGCAGAGACGGTGATTCAGATAGGGGGTAAACCCTGGCGAAATCCGATTGCCTACGCTATGAACAATGAACTGTGGCGTAACACGCCGCCCCTGACTGCTGTGCGGGGTATCGTTCATGGGGCTTTGGATGTTGCCCATCTTTATCTGATCGATAGGACGCCTCTGCTGATCGATGTTCGTAACTACAACGAAGATATGCCTGTGCTATTGGATTGGGCAACGCTTGAACTCTCTATCCTGCTGGAATTTATGCCACACGACAATGCCGGGGTATGGAATGATTGGGTCAGACTTTGCAATTCCTTATCCACGAATCTGATAGCAGATCATGCTCCTGCGGGGGTTTTTGCTGCGGCGGGTTACGATCTGGTTCAACCATTGCGGCGCGGGGTTCAGACATATATGGAAGAATCCCCGGCGACACTCCGGGATTATCTGGAAGTGGATTTCTGGTTGAGTGCGACGGCTGCCGGTTTGAAATATTTCAGCGATCCGCAACAACCGGAAAACCATCGGAAAGCTGCTCTCATCTACGCTACCACTGCATTTGACCAGGCGGCATCGCTGGCACATTTGCGACAGCCCGGTGATGCTGAACTCATCTCCATCGACATGGCAATGGCATCGCCAGCACTGCTGAATATTCCCAAACCGGATAAAACAAACAGGCACTTTCCACATGGCTATGCTCTCATCATAGGCGTCAGCGAACAAGCCGATCAACAGATCAACAGCCTGCCTGTCGCCCGGAAGGATGCAGAGGCGATTGCAGGGTTCTTTCAAACCGCCGTCGGCTATGAACCCGCTCATCTCCGTGTCCTGGCAGGTGCGGAGGCAACCCTCGAAAACATACGCTCCGGCTTTACGTGGCTGGCGCAAACGATTACGGCAGACAGTCTGGCAACAGCAGTCGTGTATTATTCTGGTCACGGAGGCCCGAAAGGTGGCCCGCCGTTCTATCTCATTCCGGCAGATACGGATTTAAACCAGCTATCGAACACAGCCTTTTCGATTGATGAACTGGAGAAAGCACTCAGGGCGTTGCCAACCCGCCGACTGGTCGTGTTCCTCGATTGTTGCCACGCGGGTTCTGCCGAGTTGAAGGGGCTGGAAGGTGAATTTATCCCCAAAGCGATTGATCCGGCTTTACTCGAAGGAAGCGGGAGGGTGCTGATGGCGTCGTCAACAGCTGCCCAGGTGTCGTGGATATTGAGCGGACATGAGAACAGTCTTTTCACCGAGGTTTTGCTGGAAATTCTCGCTATGCCGGGAGAAGTGGATGCCCTTGATGTTGCCAAATATCTGCGCGACGAGGTGAAAGCCCGCGCTGCCTCTATCGGGTGCGAACAAACTCCGGCCTTCAGCGCTAAACAAATTGTGGACAAAATCACCCTCGCCACCAATGACTGACACAGCGCTGTTACCCCTGCTGCAATTTTCACGCTAGAATGATCGTGGTTGCAACAAATTGATCTGCGCAACAACTATTTGGGAGAGTAGCTATGTTTCGTAAAATGTCTCTGATGATAGCGGGAATGCTGATCCTTGTGCTGATCGCCTCCGCAGGCGCACCAGCCCATATTGGCGCGGCGGCAACGGATGTCCCCACAATGGCGGCGACAGCAGCGCCCGGCGGCGACACGATTGTATGGGCGTTCGTTCCTTCTGAAAATTCGCAGGCTGTCCTCGATAGTGCGCAGGCACTTGCCGATTTGGTGAGTTCCAAAACAGGCCTGAAGATCAAGCCTGTGGTTGCTACCGAATTTGCAGGGGTGGTCGAGGCCATGTGTAATGGTCAAGCCCAGATCGGCGCTCTGAATACGTTTGGCTATGTCCTTGCCAGCGCCCGCAAGTGTGCCGATGTATCGCTCGTCAGCGTCCGTAACGGCAGCACTTCTTATCGTGGACAATTCATTACAAAGAAAGATTCCGGGATCGCAAAAATTGTTGATTTGAAAGGCAAAACTTTCTGCCGCCCTGACCCGCTCTCGACCTCTGGCTGGGTCATTCCGAGCATCACGCTCCGCGCCAATGGCCTTGATCCGGCAAAGGATTTGAAGCAGGTTGTAGATGTTGGTGGACACGACGCGGTTGTCGAAAATGTCTATAACGGCAACTGTGACGCCGGATCGACGTTTGATGACGCGCGTGGCAATATCGAAAAGAAGTATCCCGATGTCAAGGAAAAAGTAGTTGTGATCGAATATTCCGCACCGATCCCGAACGATACGATCAGCTTTGCACCAGCGCTTGACGCCGCCAAGCGTGACGCTATCGTCAAGGCGTTGGTCGAAATCGCCAAGGACGCCAAGAACGCCGACATGATCAAGAAGGTCTATAACTGGACTGGATTAGTAGAAGCGAAAGATGCGTTCTTCAACGACTTCCGTCAGCAACTTGACGCCGCGAAAGTCAAGATCGATGACCTCGTACCGAAGAAGACCCCTGCTCCCGCGACAGCCGCCCCCACCGCTGCCGCCACTGCCGCCAAATAACCGCTGATTTATTTCGGAGAGGGTAACGTTATGTTATCCTCTCTTTTTTTCTGAATCAGGACACCATGTTACGCATTAAGAATTTGTCCAAAGTCTATGACACCGGGACGAAGGCGCTGGATGATGTCAGCTTTGAAGTGAAAAAAGGCGACTTCCTCGCGGTGATTGGCCTGAGCGGTTCTGGTAAATCCACCCTGTTACGCTGCATCAACCGTCTGGTAGAGCCGACCAGCGGCGAGGTTTGGCTGGAAGATACGAACGTCACATCGGCAACGCGCAGCGAACTACGGCTTGTACGCCGCCGTATCGGGATGGTGTTTCAACAGTTCAATCTTGTGAAGCGTTCCAGCGTGTTGACCAATGTGCTGGCGGGGCGACTCGGCTATACCTCCTCGGTTAACAGCCTGTTCAATCGGTTCTCGGCAGCAGATAAAGCGCTGGGGATGCGTGCGCTGGAACGTGTCGGCATTGCGGAAAAAGCAGGCAACCGCGCCGATGAACTCAGCGGCGGACAGCAGCAGCGTGTCGGCATTGCGCGGGCGCTGGTGCAATCTCCGGCGTTGATCCTTGCCGACGAACCCGTCGCCAGCCTTGACCCGGTGCTGGCACATTCGATCCTCGGTTATCTGGAACAACTGAACAAACAGGATGGAATTACTGTCCTTTGCAGCCTGCATCACCTCGATCTGGTACAGCGCTATGCAACACACGTAATCGGCTTGCGTGGTGGCAGGCTGGTCTATCAGGGGGATAATGCCGCGATTCGGGCAATTGATGATGCTCAATTCAAGGAAATTTACGGCGAAGAAGCCGTTCGGCTTGGCAATATTGCGGGGTAACCTATGACGACAGCAAATAAATCCATTGTAGAGCGTTCCCCGCTTGTTGCGCTGCTGCTCGGCCTGATTCCCGGATTCGGGCAGATTTACGCCGGACGTAGAGGGCGTGGGCTGGCAGTCCTGTTTTTTATCGTGACGCTGGTTCCGATCACGCTATGGCGCATGATAATCGGCGGTGTTAACTATGCTGGCCCGGCGACCCAGGCTCCAACAGAGGCACAGGTGCGGGCTGCTTGGGGTCTTGGGTTCTTCCTGCTGTTTTGTGCTGCGATTGTTTATCTGTGGAGTCTATGGGATGCGCAACGATGTGCCAGAGGCCGTCCGCTTCCTGCTGTGCGTATTCTGGCACTTGCCATCTTTGCCTATTTTGTCGTTGGGTGGGATATTACCGAAATCGATCTGCAAAAGATGGTGACACGCTTCCCGGAGGTTGTGCCGCGTCTGGGACAGATCGCCTGGCCCTGGGATGATGCGTTTGTACAAGGGGTGGAAAAGACGCAGGCGCTTGCGTATATTGATGTACCCTGTGGCGCAAACCCGCCACCCGCCATCGAACAGGTTGCTGGCGGCCCAACCATCAATGTTACGCCCACCTGCGGTGAGATGGCCGGCCCAATCCAGCCAAACGGGGAGCGCAACCCGCCGGGGACAGTTTTGCATGTCAGCGGCAGCAATTTCCGCCCCAACGAGGAAACAACTGTCTGGTGGGAGCCAAACGATAGCGATGAATTCCGTCCACGTGCTGGCGGCTTTATCGTGGTCGTCGCGGATGCCAGCGGCAAATTCACGGTAGATGTGACGATTCCCTCGTTTACCATTGCTGGCGGTCTGTCCTCTGCGCGCAGCAAAATCATCCTGCGACAGGAGCAGAAAGCCGGAGCGCTACGTCCCTCGCAAAATCTGGAACTCGCCCTCAGCAAGATTGTTGAAACGATCTTTCTGGGATTGATGGCAACCCTGTTTGGGATGGTCGTTGCATTTCCGTTGAGTTTCCTTGCCGCGCATAACCTGATGGCAGGGAATCGCGGCACATTGCTGATTTACACTATCGTGCGCGCCGTATTCAATATCATTCGGTCTATCGAGCCGTTGATCTGGGCAGTGATTCTGATCGCGTGGGTAGGTCTGGGGCCGTTTGCCGGAACACTGGCACTCGCGCTACATACGCTCGCTTCGCTCGGTAAATTGTATTCGGAAGCCATCGAAGGGATCGATGAAGGACCGTTGGAAGCAATTCAGGCGACTGGTGCAAACTGGCTGCAAGTGATTATCTATGGTGTGATACCGCAGATTGTGCCGTCGTTCGTATCGTTCACAGTCTATCGATGGGATATTAACATTCGGGCATCCACCATTATCGGTGCGGTGGGTGGTGGCGGTATCGGTGCGCTGTTGATTCAGTGGATTCGTCTGTCCGATTATGATGCAGCCGGGATCGCGGTCTGGTTGATTGCCATCGTCGTCACGATTCTGGATTATTCCAGTACGCAGATACGCGAACGTTTCGTATGACGCTGATTTACGCGAACGTTCGATAGAAACCTGCGCGTTCAACCCTCTTTTTGAGTTTAGCCCTCGGCTTTAGCCGGGGGTCTTCTGTCTCAACAGGTATCGGACGGTAAACCTATCGACCCAGCCGCACATATTTCTGAAATTCGTACCACGCCATGATCAGGCACAGGCGCAGGCCATGTAATCCGTCGCGGTAGCCCTTCAACGTAAAGAAGCGCCAGATGAAATGCCGGATTGGTTGCAGGATGTAATTTTGCGGTTTGGCGCGAATCCCCTGTGTGCGCAAATCAGTCGCAGCGTGGTCGGTATAGCGTTCCTGTTTCTCCAGAAAATGTTTCAAATCCCGATAGTTGTAATGTATCAGCGGCGTTTCCAGATATTCCGCGTCGCCATCGAGGATCACCAGTTCGTGAACTTCGCGCGTCAGGTCATAATGCGCGCGTTCCCGCCGCAGCAGGCGCAACTGGTAATCGGGATACCAGCCGCCGCCGCGCGTCAGCCTGCCCATAATGTAATTGTGACGGGGTATCCAGTAGCCGTGAATCTTCGGATTGCGGATTTTATCGCGGATTTCGGCGGCCTGTGGCGGGCTGGAGCGTTCATCGGCATCGACAAACAACACCCATTCTTCTCCAACCGCCTGCAACGCCGATTCGCGTTGTTCGGAATAATTTTTGAAAGGATGGGCGATTACTTCCGCACCTGCTGCAATTGCCTGTTGAACAGTGTCATCGGTACTGAAGCTGTCATAAACAACGATCCGATCTGTCCAGCGCAGGCTCTCGATGCAGGCGGTAATATGGGCGGCTTCGTTGCGGGTCAGGATGATGGCAACGATCTTTGCAGGGTTATTCATGCCCCGCTGCTACTCCTCGGTGACAGGGCGCAGCCCTTTATAGACCACTCCGGTTGTCCCCGCGAGCGTTTTCAGGATAGTTTGACCGGGGCGCTTGAGCCGTTCCGCGAGTTCATTCACACTGAGTGGCCTGTTATCATTTTCCAGAAACACGCGAAACACCGCATCCACGAGCGTGCTATGCGCGCCGATGAAATCTTCGCTACGGGTGGCGTTATATATTGCCAGCGCCAGCGCATCGAGGCGGCGTACTTCGCCCGTCTCCGGGTCAATGTAATCGACTTCGCCCTTCGCGTCGCTACTCTCGAACTGCGCGCGCTGGGCAGCGGGAAGATGGGAAATCAGATAGGTACGCAGATCGCGCCCATCCCGATCCCACCAGCCATAATCGATATGAAATTTTGTTTCCAGCGTCGGCTTGACGCGCGAACTTAACGGCTTCGGTGCATTCGTCACGTCGACCTGCCTTTCTATGAACTGGACATGCGCCAATATGGGCCGGCAGCGTTCTCAAATTCCGCACGTCCAACCAACATTGCAAAAATAGGCCCCGGCGGGCAGCGACGCAGGATATTTACGGCGCTATACAGCGTCTTGGCGTGTACGGCGTTTTGCGGGTTGAGCTTCGACAACTCCGGGATCAGGTCTTTCATGATGTCCACAATGCTGACGCGCTTGTTGCGGTGCGTGCGTTCCCAGATGGTATCCACACCCTTCACATCTTCCGCGCCGAGGATCATCAGTTCATCATAGTCTGCGCCGATGGAGCGCTTGAAATTGGCGAAGGTAAGCCTGTTATCCTTCGGGATGGCGAGGCGGATATATTCGGTACGCGCCTTGTGCTGATCGAAATCAATCTCAAGACGGGTCGGGTCACTGGTGCGGCGCACGGTTACGATTGCGCCAATCGGTAGCAAATGCTTTTTATAATAATTGGCGAGGCCAACCACACAACGCGAATCGCGTACCACCCACGCGGGATGTTCGGTGTTGTTGTCGTTCACATCCACCAGCGTGATACGAATACGGCGGGCTTCGCTGGCTGTCGGAAACAAAGCCTGTACGCGACTGGTCAGCGGGAGCGTCCCGGTGCGACGGTGTGGATAGATCAGCGTCAGGCGGGCTTCGTTGACTTCCTGCTCCGGTGGCGGCAGGTCGCTGTATTCATCGTCCAGTTCGCGCTCAAGCTGCGCCAGTTCACCCGTGACCAGTTCTGCCGGGTATGGAAATGACTCAAATTGCAGATATTCCGGCGTAGCGATAACTTCTGGTGGTTCGAGACGCTTCAGATACCACCAGATATGACCGCGTGGCCCGACTTCATCGAAGCGATCATCCTCGCTCAGGGCAACATCCAGCGAAAATTCCTTGAGCGCCTGCGGGATGTTCTTTGGAAAGTCCAAATCCTTGATTAGTTCACTGCTTGAGATCGGCCCACCCTCTGCCATATCGAGCAGGGCTTCGGCAAGGTGCATTTGCCCGATGTTCACGCTTGCCAGCAGCGAACGCAGGAACCAGCGCCCGCCGAAATAAACTGCATCGTCGGAATCAACCAGACGCGCTTCGATTTCATCAATGATGTTCTCGCCATGTTCAGCGAAAATAGCGTCAGCATCCGGCGCTACCCCACCGGGAGAGAGTACCGTCCCCGGTTCGAGGTTTAGCTTGTGTGCCATTTGCAAACCCGTCGCAAATTCGCGCGATGCACCACCGCCGAACTGCACCTGTATCACGCGAAACTCGCCCGCTTCCGGGTTTTGCCCGACACGCTGCCCGGTGACAGTCCCCAGCGCGAAGTCCAGCGCCGGGAATACAATTTCCTGACCATCGTCATAGGTCTGGCGTGGTTGATAGACAGTGCCGCGCTCGATCATGCGGCGGAATTTATCGTCTTCTTCCTGAATACGATATTGGATAAGACGCATCGCCAATTCACGTTTGGTGAGCGGCTTCTCTTCTTCCAGAAATAACGAATAGATAAAGTCGAGATCGTTTTTCCCGACTTTGAAATTATCTGACCAGTAACCCGTTGTCAGGGTCTGTCGCTGAAACATGCCGCACGGCTCCGAAGGATTAATACACTGAACCATTAATTATATAAGGTTTATTAGAAGCGATGCAACCATAGGTTGCAAACCCGACAATTGGTCAAGTCGTCTCTTCCAGCAGATACGAAATTTCTCTCAAACAGCGCTAAAAGCCCCGCCTTCAGGCCGGGGATGATTTATATACACTAAAATAGCGGCACTATTTGTACATTTGGAGCAACCCTTGACGATTGCTCCTGACAATCAACAGGATTGTAACCTGGCGTCGGTGGTGTTCCATTCGCGCGGACTTGTTTCTATCGGAAGGTTATGACAACACAATTCAATTGTGCCTGTTCAGGATACTGTTTCTCTGCTTTTAGAAATAATATGCCGGGCTTCTTCCTCGGTATTGACCACATTGGTATTTCTTCTGATTTTTCTCATGGCAATAAGGGTTGAAAAGAGAAGATGGGTAAGAAGATTGGCTTTACCCACAGTGATGAGAACGCCGAGATTTGAAGGCATGAGTTCCATCGAACGTCGGAAATGGGATAACGAACTTTCTCCGGCAGGGGGTGGAGCATCCTTATCCAGTAAAATCATTACGTCGACAATATGAGGGACAGATTTCATCATCATCACAATATGATCTGTAGTTGCATCGTACTCCTGCCATGTATATGAACCGGAAAACACAACACGAATAAGGATTTTCGCGTTGGTATCCCACGTTGTTTGGATTGACAAAGTAATACCTCAATGAGATTTCAGGCAACACCGTGTCTATTATATCCAAAAACAGGTTAAATACCTGTTTAACGTGAATTCGGGATAAACAGCCCTCATCCCCCAGCCCCTTCTCCCGCAGGCGAAGGGGAGACAAACCGGGCATGGAAGTCCCTCTCCTGCGGGAGAGGGATTCAGGGTGAGAGACTGTCTGAAAAGGATTGACCCCTATCCCCAACCCTTTCCCCGCAGCAGGGAAAGGGAGCAATGCACGACAGCCCGGAAGTCCTCCTCGCTCGCGGGGAGGGATTTAGGGTGGGGTCTACTGAGGCAGACAGTCTCTGAGGGCAATCTGCCTCCCCACTCGCGTTATCCCGAATTCACGTCGTTTAGCAATACTCGTGAAGCAATAAACCGGAAAAATACTGATGTATCTTATTTTGAGATATGATTCACCTTGAAAATAAGCGTATAAAGCGCTAGTCTGAGCAAAATCATCTATCTGAATCGGAAAACTTCATTGTGAATCTTCAAGCGTCCACCAAATTGATTGAGATCGAGTGTACGAACTGCAATTATCGGGTGCGGTTCGAGCAACCTCTGGCAGCATGTCCCCGCTGTGGTGAAAACATCCTCGAAGCAAAATATGATCTGGCGGCGCTGCGTGAATCGGGCTGGCTCGACAGCCTCAAGGGGCGTCCACCGGGACTGTGGCGCTATCACGAACTGCTCCCCATCTATAAGACAGAAAACATCGTCAGCCTCGGTGAGGGATCGACACCCTTGATCAAGGCTGACAATCTTGGTGCGATGCTTGGCTTGAAGAATCTGTATATCAAGGATGAACGGCAAGGCCCAACCGGTTCGTTCAAGGATCGGCAGGCATCCGTTGCCATATCCGTGATGCGCGAACGGGGTATTCATGAGGCGGTTGTTGCCTCTACCGGGAACGTCGCTATTGCCTATTCCGCTTTTGCTGCCCGCGCCGGGATCAAAATGTGGGCGTTCCTGACCAGCCTTGTCCCCGGCGAAAAGATGCGCGAGGTGGCGATTTATGGTGGCGAGGTGATCAAGGTCACGGGTACGTATGACCAGACCAAGATCGTCGCCAATCGCTTCGCACAGAGCAAAAACCTGTATGTGGATCGCGGGATTAAATCCATTGCGGCTGTCGAAAGCATGAAAACGATGGCCTATGAAATCGCGGAACAACTCGGCTGGCGCACACCGGACTGGTTCATTCAAGCGGTGAGTGGAGGTATGGGGCCGCTTGGCGTGGTCAAAGGCTTCCGTGAGTTGCAGGAACTCGGCGCGATTGACCGCCTTCCGTCAATCGGGATTATCCAGTCGTCCGGCTGTGCGCCGATGGTGAACGCCTTCAAGCAAAATGCACGTGTAGCCGTCCCGGTGGAAAACCCGGAGACGATCATCGCCACGCTCTCGACGGGCGATCCGGGGCGTGCCTATCAACTGCTCTATGACATCATCCAGCAAAACGGCGGGGATATGGAATCTGCCACCGACGAGGAAGCGTTCAACGCGACGCGCATTCTGGCGCGCACTGAGGGGCTTTCGGTTGAGCCTGCGACAGCCGTAGCCTTTGCCGGGTTGTTCAAGCTGGTACGCTCCGGCGCGATCAAGCCCGATGAAGTGGTTGTAATCAATTGTTCCGGTCATACCTTCCCGGTAGAAACGCAGATTCTGGGCGACCAGTATGCCCGCAATATCGACGTGAGCCGTGTTGGGGGTGCGCCTCGTCTGCCGGAAGAAGGCTTGCTCTCTGCGCTGGAACAGATGGAAGCGGCAGTCAAATCCATCGTGATTGTGGAAGATAATCAGGACGCCGCGCGGTTGATCCAGCGTATTCTCACGACGCGCCGTGACTATGAAACCCATCTGGCATTCAATGGGCAGGAAGGTATCGCACTGATCAAGCAGGTACATCCCGATCTGGTAATCACTGATCTGATGATGCCGGGGGTCGATGGGTTCAGCATCATCGAGGCAATGAAAGCCGATGAAGCGCTACGCACTATTCCGGTGATTGTGATCACTGCGAAGGAACTCACGATCAAGGAGCGGGAGCGCCTCAGTGGGCATGTCAACAGCCTGCTGCAAAAAGGTACTTTCCTGAACGAAGACCTGCTTCAGAGCATTGTAAAAGCCCTAAGCTAGAAATTGGTTTGGGAAATTCAAATTTTCGTTAAAGTTCGCCCTTGACCGTTGGGAAACGGCGCGTATAATGTTGTGTATACGAGCAAACACACAAAAAACTGTGTGTGACTCAAACCAACGGAGGCGACTGACGGATAAACACGAAAGACAAGCGTTCAAGCA
>CAYSOC010000127.1:0-19631 GCA_964432445.1 uncultured Anaerolineaceae bacterium | reverse complement strand
TGGACGATGTGTATGTTGGTTCGCGCAACCAGTTGAATCTGGGTATCCCCTATGGCACGAACTTCAGCGGCAACACCGATGTTGACAACTGGACGATGGAAGGTAACTGGCAGGCCGCTGGCGACTTCTCGCCCTGGGATGTGTCGGGTGCAGCCGCGATGGAGCCAGTGTCCTACAACTTTGGCACAAAGACGACCAGTAGCTGGCTGGGCAACTACTATCACCTGTTCACAGGTTCTGACCCCAGGACGTTTGATCCGACAGTAGCTGGCGCAGTTTGTGCCGACTATGTTGGCTTTCAGATTTCTCCGCTCACAACTGTTGGCACGCTGGCGACAGGTGCGGTTGGTACAGGTACGGTCACGTGGTCAAACGGTTCGCCGCTTGCTGCGCCCTCGCCTTCACCAACCAACAAGAGTATTTCGGTGAGCAATGTCGGTAGCGAATTCTCATTCGATGTCCCTGCCGACGCCAATTTCCGTACACTGAAGGTTTACTTTGCCGGACAATCGGACGCAACCGCAGGCACAATCCGAACAGTTGCGACGCTGAGTGATGGTGGAGTTACCAGTCAAACCGTTGATCAGGCACTTACGGCCAGCACTACCACCGAGTATGTCTATACCATCACAGACTACAAGACAACAACGACTCCTCCAAGTGTTGCCAAACTGCGGATTACGCTCAGGATCAATAGCGGGAACAGCAACACCAAACTGTATCTGCGTGCAATCACGCTCACCACACCCGTTGCATCTCTTACCGTACCTGCGCTGGCTCCTGCCATAACAGCCTTTATACCCTCTGGCCTCGATCTGGCGACAGAAGGTACGTCCGACTGGACAGCCTTTGGTAACTATGCCACTGGTGCGCCAGATCGCAAGTCTTGCGCGAAGTTGGTGAGTGATCGTGAATCTGGCGCGCTCAACTTCCAGTGGAATGCCGCCAATCCGCCGATTGGTGCAGCCTCGCAATGGATCACAAACGCGGCTGAACACGAGTATTTCTACGTCAGCTTTAAACGCGCCTTCACCGTCTCGGCTGGCACGTTCCGGTTCTGGGTGACAGGCAATGACGGGTTTAGCGTCTGGAAGCAGAAAGTCGGTGATCCATCGCCAACACAGTTAACGCCGACGATGGCGCTGTCCTATCCGTTTAAGTCGCCGGATACCAATCCGGGTGTCTATCGAACCGGCCCCACCTACGGTACGGGAGAATACTTCTACGAGGAGCCATTCACCGCTGGGACGTATATCATCGAAGTGCGCTACTTCAAGAAAGACATTGATGCAGCGGCGACTGCGCCAGCCGACGATGCCTTCCTGCGCTTCCGCATGTCGTCCAATCAGGCGGCGAAAGCTACTGGTGGATACGAAAGTAATACCGTCCTCCATAGCTCCGCGTCGGTCAGCGTCAACTATGCTATCGGTCAGCGTACCGGAGCCTATCTTGGCAACAAGGGCTGGGTCACCACTGGCACTATCGAACCAACGTCCGGCGGCATCAGCATTCCGGGTGGTACGGCAGTGAGAATCAGCTACTTTGCCCGCATGAGTGTCGGTGGAGCGCCGGGAGCGCCAGACTTCTTCCATGTCTACTATTCCAAAAATAATGGGAATGTCAGCGATGGCACGCTCTGGGAGATTCCGACGATCAAGCGTGCGCAGCGCAATGGCGCAGCCTACGCCGTCGATGGAAGCGGCAACCCCATCTATGACATAGTTTCCGATGGAAGTGGAAACTACTTCAACTATGGGGACTACAACCTGACCGATGAAGCTACCAGCGTCTCGCTCTACTCAACCTATCAGAACTGGGATCAGTATGTCATCGACATTCCGGCAGACGCCTTCCCCTATGTTCTGAATCTCAAGTTCGAGATCGATTCTCGTGCCAACACCAATGCTGCAAGCACAGGCGGTGGCTGGTATATCGACAATCTGCTTGTCATCCCCAACTAACGGTTAGTTTCTTGACCCTCGTCCCAGTTGGACGGGGGTCAGAATCCAACCCTGACCCATCCTGAATCCCTCCCCGTGAGCGATTTGGAATCCAACACGTTTCTCAGTCCCGGCGCTGAAGCACCGGGCTAAACTCAAAGATAGAGCAACTGCCCGGCAAGAAAGCCATGCTTGCTCAACGCTGACAACATCCTCACCCGTTCAATAGAAACCGACACTTACCACGCTCTCTTTGAGTTTAGCCCTCGGTTAAAGCCGGGGGTCTTTTGCCTGCTCACCCCTGATTCAGGGCGTAAATGATGCGTAACCCATCCAGCGTGAGTTGCGGGGCAACCTCGTTGATCATTGGTGTATGCCCCTTGAAAACATGAGCATAGCCGCCAGTAGCAATCACTTTGGCGCGCTCGCCGCCGGGCATAGCGCCCTTCAAGCGTGTGATCAGCCCTTCCACCAGACCGAGATAACCGAGGATCACGCCGCTCTGGATCGCGTGGGTCGTGTTGCGCCCGATTGGGTTTGGCGGCGGTTCCAGCGTCACCTTTTGCAGCAACGCAGTACGCCCGACCAGCGCATCCAGCGCCACGCCGACCCCCGGCGCGATGCTCCCGCCTGTGTAACGTCCATCCTCGGTGATCACATCAAAGGCGGTAGCCGTCCCGAACCCGATGCCGATGGCAGGCCCGCCGTATAGCGTGTGAATCGCTACCGAGTTTGCGATCCGATCCGCGCCGACCTGTTCCGGGTAGTCAATATCGACGCGGATGCCTGTCTTGACAGTGCTGGAAACGATCAACGGCTGGAGGTGCAGATAATTCTGCGCGAACTCGGTCAGGGTTTGGGTCAACGGTGGAACGACGCTGCCGATCACGACACCGGTGATTGGAACATCGCCGAGAAATTCCCGAAACAGCGCGGCGTATTCATCGGCGGTTTGTTCGGTGAGGGTACGCGCCCGTTTGGTCTGCCCCCACGCCTGCCCATCCCAAAGCCCAACCTTCACCTGTGTATTGCCAACATCAAGAGCGAGAAGCATGATTCAACCTTCTACCTGTGGACGATCCAACCGCCGCCACACGCCGGGCAAGCGTTGCAAAATGCGTTCCGCAGCAGGAATGGTTTTGAAGATGAATGGGTTGAGCGTGATCGAGATCAGCGCTCCCGCCAGAATCAGCCCATATTGCTGCTGGGTGATCAGGCCAAGCGCCAGCGCCGTCTGCCCGACGATGAATGAAAACTCACCAATCTGGCTGAGTCCAGCGGCGGCGACCAGAAATGTCCGCCCCTGTCCCGGCAGGATGAAGCCAAAGAGCAACGTCAACAGCGGTTTGCCAATCAGGATCAATGCTGCCAGCGCCACCACATGCCCGATATTGCTGACCAGTTCTGCCGGGTTGACCAGCATCCCTACCGAGACAAAAAACAGTACCGCGAATATATCCCGGAACGGGACAATCTCTTCATTGATCTGGTGGCTCTGCGATGATTCGCCCAAAACCACACCCGCCAGAAATGCGCCGAGCGCCAGCGATACGCCGAAAAGCTGTGCCGCGCCGACGGCTGTCCCCAGCGCCACCGCAACCACCGCGAGGATGAACAATTCACGGGACTCGGTAAGGTCGATGCGTTTGAACAACCAGGGCAGCAACCGTGACCCTGCCAGCAGCATGATCATCACGAAAATGAACGCCTTGAACAGCGCAATCGCTATCCCGGAAAGCCCGTTGCCCGCTTCCTTGCCGAATAGCGTAGGCAGCAGGACGAGGATCAGCACCGTTGCCATATCTTCCAGCACCAGCCAGCCTACAGCAACCTTGCCGTGTATGGTGTTCAACAGATGGTGTTCCATCAGGCTGCGCAACAGTACCACTGTGCTGGCAATCGAGAGCGCCAGGCCAAGCGTCAAACTCGCAGGGACACTCCAGCCCCAAAGCTGCCCCAGCACAAAACCGAGCAACGTTACGAAGATCATTTGCAGAATTGCTCCCGGAATCGCAATCGAGCGCACCGACCACAAATCCTTGAGCGAAAAATGCAGACCAACACCGAACATCAGAAAAATCACGCCAATTTCGGCAAGCTGGCTGATTGTATGTGTGTCTCCGACAAAACCGGGGGTGAACGGGCCGATCACCACGCCCGCAACCAGATAGCCTACAATCGTTGGTAGTCCGATTCGCCGCGCGACAAGCGCGCCGATGAAGGCGACGACAAGCCCAACGGTGATGTTCAGTAACAAAGACAATTCGCCGTGCATGAGCGTTCCCTTCTATTCAGGCCACCAATTTATTCAGAACGTTTTGAGCAAACGCATGTTAAAATACATATATATTATGACAGGCTCTCACCGAAATTCCGAAATGGCAGCACCCATCAAAAACTATAACCGTCGCCTCCTGATTCAGTTCTTCGGGCGTATTGTCCAGCGCATCATCTCCCGCACGACTGTGACCGGACGCGAAAACCTCCCCAAACAAGGGCCACTGATTGTCGTCGGCAATCATGTCGGCTATGCTGAACCAGCGCTCATGGCGATGGCGATGCCGTTCCCGATTGAACTGGTCGCGGCGGGCGATATTCCGCTGCGTTCCAAATTTCTATTCCTCCAGAATTTGTATGGCTATCTCTCGATCAATCGTGGCGAGATTGACCGCGCTGGTCTGAAAGCGATCAGCGATATTCTGAATGCTGGTGGCGGCGTTGGCATCTTCCCGGAAGGCGGCATCTGGGATCGCAAGATTGGCGATGCGCGCCTCGGTGTCGCGTATCTGAGCCAGCAAACACGCGCTCCTATCCTGCCGATGGGTTTTGGTGGCGTCGTTGGTGCGCTGGATCGCGCGCTCAAGCTGCAACGCCCGAAAGTGACCGTCAACATCGGGAAGCTGATCCCGCCCGTCCCAACCAGCGAAAATTACCGCGAACGCAAGGGACTCGCGCAGAAGGCCAGCAATGAGATCATGCAGGCGATTTATGATCTTGTGCCGCCAGAGGACGAGATCAACCAGCTTGGCAGCCGCGAAGAAACTTTCCAGATGGATGTGCAACTACTGGACGATGCCGGGAATCCTGTCACCGTGCCGGAAGAACTGGTCATCCCCAATGGCGAAGATGTGTCGTTGTTGTTCCATCGTCCGATTCTGCTGAGTGTAGTGATCGATAATATGGAACGCGCTGCTGCTGAACCGCTGCGCCGACTCCCCGCCGAACACGACCCGGAACGGCTCGGCGTCGCGCTCGATGAAGCGCTGGATGTATATACCAACGTGAAGCCTGTTTTCCTCGGCTATCGGCTTGGCTACCAGCGCGCAGATCGCATTGTGCAGGGGCTGCGAATGATGCGCAAGCTGGCGAGTTGGGCAAACCAGCGCCGTCTGAAAATGAAGATCATGCCCAAAGCCATCGTTAAATATGCCGATGGGCGCATCGAACGCTTCGATTACCCCGGCGAAGCCCACAAATATACATAAAGGCAATCATCATGAGCGACGCAACAACCAGCCTTTCTGCCTATACCACGCCGCCGCCTGATATTCTGCGCGGACGCCGATTTATCCGCGCGGTGGGCTATTTTCTATGTTTCCGCATTCTGTTTAAACTGCGGGTAGAGGATGTGAGCTATCTGCCCGCCAGTGGTCCAACAATCGTCCTGATCAATCATGTTTCCATGCTCGACCCGATTCCCGGTGTTGGCGCGTGCAAGACCCGCGATATTGTTCCGATCTGCAAGGAAGAACTCTATCGCCACTGGTTCACCCGCTGGATTATCGACCATTGGGGAATCATACACATTCGACGCGGCGAACTGGACATGGACGCGCTCAAACAATCACTGGCGGTGTTGAAAGGAGCGGATGCCCTGCTCGTTGCGCCGGAAGGGACACGCCACCAGGAAGGTATGACCGAACCGAAAGATGGCGTTGCATGGCTGGCGCAAAAATCGAATGCCATGATTGTTCCCTGTGGTCTGAATGGCACAGGCGGCTTTGCTAAAATCTGGAAGAAACTGCAACGTCCGGTGATTACGGTGCGCTACGGGCGTCCGGTACGCCTCAAGCCGGGGCTGAAACGGAGCGATTTTCCGCGCATTATGCAGGAATTGATGTATCAGATCGCGCCGCTGGTTTCGGAAGAGTTGCGCGGCGATTATGCCGATTTATCCAAAGCGACGATGGAGACGATAGAGTACGTTTGAACGATCCATTTACGATAGCGCTGTTGAGCGCGACTGAACCCGCCACAACCATCTCCTTCGGGGAGATCGTGGCGCAACTACTGCTTGTAGCGATCCTCATTACCTTCAATGCCTTTTTCGTCCTTATCGAGTTTGCGGCCATCGTCTCCCGGCGTTCGCGCGTCGATCAACTGGCAGCAGAAGGTGGCTATGGTGCGCGTATCCTGCAACGCTGGCTTTCGGACGCAAAAGGACGCGAACGTCTGGTTGCTGTCTCCCAACTCGGCATTACGGTGGTATCGCTGGCGCTCGGTAATCAGGGCGAATTGACCTTTGAACTCATCATCGGTTCGTTGTTCAAGGGTATCGTTGTACCGCCGGAATTGGCGGGCATCATGCAAGCGCTTCCGTTGGTCGTCTCATTGCTCATTATTTCCAGCTTTCATGTGATTTTCGGGGAGCAAGTCCCAAAGGTGGCGGCACTGCGCGACCCGGAACGTATTGCTACCTTTCTCGCGCCGCCGATGCGCCTGTTCGAGTGGCTGACGACGCCGCTGGTGTGGCTTCTGGATCGGATAGCGTCATGGGTGTTGAAGCGGTTCGGACTGACCGCCGAGGGCGCACACTCAACCGTCTACACGGCTGATGAAATCAAGCAGATTGTGCGCGAATCGGGCGAAAGTGGCGTTCTCGGTGAGAGCGAGAGCGAACTGATCACGGCAGTGTTCGACATCCGCGATCTGGTCACACGGCAGGTGATGATCCCGCGCACCGAAATCAAAATGATCGATGTCGAAGGGCGTTTTGGCGACCTGATCAAACTGGCAACAGAATCCCCCCATACACGTTTTCCGGTTTACGAAATCGACGCCGATCACATCATCGGCGTATTGTATGTGAAAGACATGATCCGCGCGCTTTCCAACCCGCGTGAGCAACGCACGATCCGCAGCCTGACGCGCGAAGTGCTGCTCGTGCCGGAGAACCTGCCTGTCGAAGAGCTATTGGCACGCTTTCGGACACGCCGCCAGCAAATAGCGATTGTGCTGGATGAATTTGGCGGCACGGCGGGGCTGGTCACGCTGGAAGATATAATTGAGGAACTTGTCGGTGAACTGGCGGATCAGTTCGAGACGGCACGCCCTGATGCACAACACCTGAAAGATGGGACGACTTCCATCAGCGGCCTGATGAACATCACCGATTTCAACGAGTCTTTCAATTTCCACCTGGTCGATGGAAATTACGATACGCTTGGCGGCTATATCATGGGCAAGCTGGAACGCATCCCGATTGTAGGCGACAAAATCGCGCTGGATGGTGGCGCAACCCTGCGCGTCGAGGCGATGGACGGGATGCGTGTCGATAGGCTGTCGCTCGTACCTGCGACACGTCCGAAAGCAGAACAAAAGGAAAAAGCAGAACAAAAAGCCGCGTTGTGAGTTTTGAAGCAATCTCAAACCCGGCGCTGAAGCACCGGGCTAAACTCAAAAATAGTGCAACGACCCAAAAAGAAGTCAATGCTGCCCTGCCTCGGATTTACACGCACCTTCGACAGAAACCCGCGCTTTCAACTCTCTCTTTGAGTTTAGCCCTCGGCTTTAGCCGGAGTCTTTGCTCATAAACATCAGGACGGAAACGGCATTATTCCCCGACCTTGACGCCTGCCTCGCGCTCCAATACGCTCAACACAGCGGCATTATCCAGTTCGCCATCCCCATTTTTGACCATCTGATCGAACAGTTGCTGTGAGGCCTGGGTCAATGGCAGATTGACGCCAAAGGCGCGCGCCGTATCCATCACGATATTCAAATCCTTCAACTGCATATGTGCCTTGAATCCCGGCGTGCGTACGCCTTTGCGCAGACGTTCCGGCTTGTTATCCAGCGTCCAGCACTGCGCCGCGCCACCCTTGATCGCCTCTACAACCTTGAACGGATCGACACCGCCTTTTGCCGCCAGCACCATCAGTTCGCCCATTGCGGCCATCTGCGCCCCGACCATGATCTGGTTACAGGCTTTGGCGATCTGTCCTGCGCCTGCCCCGCCAACAAGCACCCAGCTTTTCCCGATAGATTTGAAAACCGGGATTACTGCCTCGAATGCGTCGGCGTCACCGCCCACCATGATCACCAGTTGACCGTTCACCGCGCCGATTTGCCCACCGCTGACCGCAGCATCCAGCGCACGTACTTTCTTTTTCGCCAGTTCGTCGTAAATATGGCGGGCAGTTTCCGGCTTGATGGTGCTGTTATCGACGTAAATCAGACCAGCGTGCGCCCCCTCAATGATGCCATTTGCGCCGAGAACAACTTTTTCTACATCTGGCGAATCCGGTAGATTGGTAAAAACCACATCCACCTGTTCCGCTACTTCCTTCGGAGAGTTCGCGGCTTGTGCGCCTTCGCTGACCAGTTGATCGACAATAGCCCGGCTGCGGTTATGCACAACCAGCGAAAAACCCGCCTTCATCATATTACGAGCCATCGGCGCACCCATGAGGCCAAGCCCGACATATCCAATTTTCATCATGTTCAGTGTCCTTATGTTGAATCGCTGATTTTATCTATTCATGTCGGAAACATTCAACGAAAGAATCAGGACGACAATTCAGGGATAAGTCGCTATCATTTGCCTATCCCAATGGACTGAGTATGCCCATGCTTGCGATTCCTGGTTCAACCGACGCCGAACGACTCGATTATATCCGCGCGCATCGAACTGAATTTATGGGAAAGGTGCTGATAGGCGTCCTGACAACGGGCATCTATTGCCTGCCCACCTGTCCGGCACGACAGCCCAAAGCCGAAAATGTGCGGCTGTTCAGGACAGAAGCCGAAGCACAGGCTGCCGGGTTACGTGCCTGCAAGCGTTGTCGCCCGGATTTCTTCTATCGAAACTATGACCCGGATTACGAATGTCTGATTGCACTGATTGACCAGATGCGCCGCGAACCCGGCAGCATCAATAGTCTGACCGATATGGTCAACCAATCCGGAATCGGCGTGACCAAACTGAACGCGCTGTTCCGCCGACATTTTCACAGCACGCCCGCCGCCTATCTGAGCCGGGTACGGATTGCGGCGGCCTGCGAGGTGCTATCTGATCCGGCGCGACAGATCATTGATGCGGCATATACGGCGGGCTATGAGAGCCTTTCGCCATTTTATGAAAATTTCCGGCGTGCGACAGGACTTTCTCCGAAAGACTATCAGCAGCCAGGCAGCAAAAACCAGTTTACTATCACGCTGCCCCAGAATTATCTGCCATCGGTAACGCTGCGGTTGCTAGACCGGGATTCTGCTAGCGTGATCGAGCGCGTGAGTGGGAATTGCGCGGTGAAGGCGCTCCACATTAACGGAACACCACTGTTGCTCCATATGCAATGGGACGATGGACAAGTACATTGCCGCGTGGAATCGGAGCAAACTGTCTCTGTGGAAACGATGCAAGCTGTTCACAGCGCCGTTATCCGTATGCTCGGCTTCTGGACGAACCCCGCCGGGTTTGAACATTGTGCCGAGAGTGACCCGGATGTTGCGCGCCTGGTTGGAGCGCGACAGGGACTGCGCATTCCACTCAGCGCCGACATTTTCGAGGGGATTGCGTGGGCGATCATCGGGCAACAGATCAATTTGCCATTTGCGTATAAACTCCGGCGCGAATTTGCGCAGCATTACGGTCAACCACTCGGTAACGGGATGTTTGCCCACCCGACACCGGAACAGGTCGCACAACTGGATTACGAAGACCTCACGCCTTACCAATTCTCGCGGCGTAAGGCCGAATATCTGATCGATATTGCAAGGCTGATCGTCTCCGGTGAATTGGCGCTCGATCCGCTGGCAGCCGCCACAAGTATCGAAAAACGATTACTGGCAGTGCGTGGCATCGGTGTCTGGTCGGTGAATTACATCATGATGCGCGCATTTGGCTTCGTGGATTGCGTGCCGCTAGGCGACACCGGGCTGACGAGCGCCCTGCAACGCTTCTACCGCTGTGAGCAGCGCCCTGATGCAACCGAAACCACGCGCCTGATGCAAAAATTCGCGCCCTATCGCAGCCTTGCGACCTATCATCTGTGGATGAGTCAGGGAGAAAACCCGGCATGAAGCTCTATGCAAAGACGTTTGAAACACCTTATGGAAAGATGGCGGTTGCAGTGGATGAAGATAACTATCTGGTGCGGCTTGTGTTCCCTAATGGGTTCGAGGAATGGTGGCGCGAGATTGCCAAAAACAAACTGGAAATTGTGGAGCAATCGGAGCGCTGCGATTTTGTCATCGCGCAGCTTGATGAATATTTTCAGGGCAAGCGGCAGAAATTTGATCTGAAGGTCAAACCGATGGGGACTGAATTTCAGAAAAAAGTATGGGATAGGTTGCTGGCAATCCCGTATGGTACAACCACAACGTACAAAGGGATCGCGGAACAACTCGGCAATCTGGCGGCGATACGGGCAGTTGGACGCGCCAACGGCACAAACCCGATCCCGATTGTGATCCCTTGCCATCGCGTGATTGGCTCGGATGGATCGTTAACCGGGTTCGGAGGTGGGTTGCCGCTGAAAGAAGCATTGCTCAGTCTGGAAGGAATCATCCACAAACTACTATAACGTGAATTTAGCCCTCACCCTGAATCCCTCTCCCGCAGGAGAGGGACGTTCGCTGATTCCCCTTCGCCTGTGGGCTGAGGAGAGGACAGGTTTAGGCAGATGAAAAGAGCGGGCGAAAACCAGACCGCAAAAGCGGGAGCCATCTTCGACTCACTCGGATAAGAAAACGAAGCCCTCCTTGAAAAGGCTGAAGCAACGGTCGGGGAGAGCTGTTGCCCGGCGGATGAGCGGATAAGTGCGATGGAACGCGCAGGCGTGCGCGCCGAGGGCAATGCACCAGGCATAGACGAGGGTGAGAATGACGAGCAAACGCGCTACATGGTCAGGATGACGGACCCGACTTTCGTGCCGCCAGCCGCCACTTTTGAGGTCACAGAAGGCTTGTTCCTGCCAGTAGCGCAAACCATAAGTGTAATTGGCACAGTCCGCATTGGTGACCCCAGACACCACGCTTCAGCATAGCGCTTGTCCCAGATAACCAGCACGGTGGCGGTGAGCCAACCGAATTTCTTGAAAACCAACCCCGACGCGCGTAGGCGTCCACCGGGTTGCACCACCTGTGCGAGCGGTACCGAACGCTGGTTGCTCAAGCGGAGTTGGGTAGCGTTCTGCACCCGAAATAACGAACGCGAAATTGCCCGTTGGCAGTCGCGCATCACCGACACCGGGAAGGCGGCTCTGGAACTGGCGCTCTGTCTGAATGCAGTGGAACAACTCATCCGCGTCTGGGCGTCAGGCAGTGATGCTGACCGGCAGAGTCTGGTTCGCGGCTTGTTCACGTCCGTCACCTGTGATCTGGATACCCGGCGCATCACCGATTTCCGGCTGAAACCCTGGGCGGAACGCTATCTGGTCTTGCGCGCAACTCTCTACGACGCGGCAGAAACTACAATTGCCGAAACAAAGAAAACGCCCTCACAGCGTGAAGGCGTGCAGCAGGATATGCCCCTATCGGGGAACGCTCTGTATCCTGGATATTTCCACGCTCAGTTCGTTGTAAACCCTATATTTTGCCCCGATTGCCTCGCCCCAAACCACCTGAATCACCCGAAAAGCAAAACTTGCGGGTGAAAGCCAACTTCCTTCGCGATCAAGGACTTAGCTATCCTGAGATTGCATATAAACCTGGCATCTTGCTCGGTGCTGCATAGGCGTCGGTCAGATGGATACTCTCATTCTATTGTCCTACACCAGACGAAAGTATGCGCTTTAGTTAGCTTGTTCTGATGTCAAACCATACTATTCCCAATTCACTAGCCGCAGAAATTCGATTCTCAATAGTGGGATGGAAAGCACAATCGAAAGGCATGGCATCCAATTGAAATGTGGCCAGATGCACACTGGTTTGAACGTCCCAAATTTTCAACATTTCATCAAGACACGCCGTAGCAAGCCAACGGCTATCCGCACTAAACGATAGTCCCGAAATAGGGGCTTGAGCAATCGGACTTATCATTAATTCAAAAACCTTTTCAAATCGCGTTGCATTGCGATGCCAAAGGCTCACGTTCCCTGAGAGTGTTCCTGAGGCAAGCCATTGCCCATCTGGGCTGTATGCGAGCGAATAAACGGTACTGGATTCGGTAAGCAAATATTGTAGCGGCTTCCATGTTTCGGTATCCCAGCAAACGAGCTGGTTATCATACGAACTGGTCACTAAATAATGATTGTCAGGGCTGAAGGCAATCGCCGTCACATATCGTTTGTGCCCCATCAAAGTCACAATTTCGTGTTGGCTTTTTAAGTCCCATACTTTGATAGTTCCCTCCTTTGACCCTGCTGCCACCCAGCGTTTGGTCAGCGCAAGGCGGCGCACATCCCCTTTAAGGTTAAGCTGAAAAATAGGGACATCCATCGTCTCGGCATCAAATATACGTATCCCCCCATCAAGCGCCGACGTGATGACATATTGACCATCCGCCGTAAATGCGGCATAACTTGGGCGCGCATCGATTTGCTTTGAGGAACGTAGAACCATCCCCGTTTCTGAGTCCCAGCTTTTAAACGTACCATCTTCGGCGGCGCTGACGAGCCGTGATCCATCGGGGTTAAAAGCAACACTACGTACCCAGTTGGTATGATTGTTCTTCTGCGTTTTAATCCGCTCTGGTGTGCTTGCATTCCACATGTGCGCCGCTCCATCTCCAGATGCACTCACCAGGTAATTCCCGTTAAGTGGACTAAATGCCGTAGCGTAAATGTAGTTGGTATGTTTTCCAAGCACCTTTTTTCGCCCGGTTTTGACATTCCATAAGCAAACGTCTTCGTCCATCCCCACGGCACTGATATATTGTCCATTGGGACTGATATTAATCCCTAGCAGAGGCCGGGAACTTCGCCCCAATATCCGTATCAATTGTCCTGTTTGGGGGTCCCACAGGCGGATAGTACCATCCGTTGCCACGCTTCCAATGGTTAAGTTATCGGGGCTGATGCAGATTCCTGTAACGGCTCCGCTTTTCCCGGATAAGGAAATCCGCTTTTCCCGCGTTTGGGCATTCCAGATTGAGACTGTCTGGTCACTGGAGGCAGCAACGAAAAATTTCCCGTTTGAGCTATAGGCGAGATCAAGTATGGGATGGTCATGTGCTGAACCAAGTTCAGCAATTGCCCCTGTTTCAACATCGCAGGCAAAAAGTGAACCATTGTTTGCCCCTGCGATTAGCTGTTGTCCATCGGAACTTACAGCAATGGAGCGGAAGTATAAATTTCTATCCTGGCGCACTGGAGCAGGTATAACGAGCAAACATTCACTGGTGGAGATATTCCAGAGGCGCGCCGTTCCGTCTGCTGAAACACTTGCCAAAGTCCGATCACCAGGAAAGGCGGCCAGTTTGAAAATTGCTCTTGAATGCCCGCTCAATTCCCCTAGCAATTTCCCTGTTTCCGAATCCCAGATGCGGATCGTATTCTCCTTATTATGCGGGGCACGAGAGGCCGTTGCGAACCATGCGCCAGATGGACTGAATACCACATCCTGAATAAAAGAAGTATATTGCTCGACTGTGAATACTACATTTGGCTGAATATCATCCAAAGAAAAGCGTGGGAGAACGCAAGGGAAAGTGATATTGGGCAGCATTTTATCGAGATGGGTTTTCAATGCGGGAGTGAATAAAAATCGCTGATACAGCACTTGCCAGATTTCCTGAAGACTTTCACACCGATTGAGCAGGTGACAGACTCTG
The DNA here is from genome assembly GCA_964432445.1 of uncultured Anaerolineaceae bacterium. Classification (GTDB taxonomy): domain Bacteria; phylum Chloroflexota; class Anaerolineae; order Aggregatilineales; family UBA2796; genus JBBRMW01. The sequence goes on along the minus strand of CAYSOC010000127.1, from coordinate 5,699 downwards.
CCAATCCCTACCTTTAGTGCCTGTAACAACTTGTCTTTCCGATTCTGTTGCCATGCGTTTGCCAGATCGACATGGGCGACAAAAGCATTCGTTTCCCAAATCAGGCGTGTAAGGTAGTGCCAGTCTTTCAAAATATCGGAAAGATGATGTGTCCAACCCGCCATTTTCAGGTGATGGCTCAAAGACTGCCACAAATAAGGTTCGTCATCTGGTAGCTGACGCCAATCAAATACAACATTGCCAGTTCCACATAAATAAGCACGATGCAAAAATTGACTTCTCTCAAGTTTTGTCTCTTTTTGCAAATAATCAAAAACCAGATCATGGAATCGGCATATTTCGGCAACAGGATCATATACCGTGAATAATCCTGCCTGATGAATCCTGGTCAAGGTTTGCGTAATCTGTCCCGCATCTGAGATTTGAAGTGCCACTTGCCACAAACGCCGAATTGCCGCAAATGTAATATCGGTGCCGACAGGAAAGATGGTTAGCGATAAAAAACACTCTTTGATGTCTTGCCCAAGTGTTCTCAGATTTTCTCCAATGACCTTGTTAAGATCATTTTGAAATATTGCATTATGCGATTTGGATTCATCCGAAGTCAGTACCTCACGTATGATGTTGATGGCACTTTGTAGCGGAACTCCCATGACGATCTGGCCGCGAATATATTCCCCAACCATTCTTCCCAGGATCAACCAATCTTTTAGTTCTGCCGTCAGTGATTTAAGAAGCGAATGGTTTGGATAAAGGTGAAGCGAATCCTGTTCATAAGATGTGATTGGGTCGATGATTTTCCCCAACAATCTGACCATTTCGTCATTCGTCAGTGGCGGAATAGTTATTGTTGACGCTGGTAAGGTAGCCGCGGTTGATCTTTCCAGCGCGCTAGCAACTTCGACTTTATACGTGGTAACGATCACACCAGCCCAACTGGGTTGAGGGATTCTCATAAACTGCTGAACCAAATTCGCATCTGTCACGTTGTCAAAAATAAATAACAGGCGACGACTTCCTACGCATTTCGCAAAAATGCCTGCGTCTGAAAATTCTTTAGAAGATATTATTTCTCTTGAGTCTAATATTAATTCGAGACACCCTTTAAGCAGTCCAATATCTTTATAGTCGTCTTTGTTAATCCACACTATACCATCGCAATAGGTGCGCCAGAGGTAGGCATCCTTACAAAGCCCGGCGGCTATGCCTGTTTTCCCCGTTCCTTTTGCGCCCAATAAAACCAAGGGGCGTCGTGGCGCATTTGCCTCAACAAGATGGCGATAAATCTCATTGGTAACAGACTCCCGAACAATATATGGCTTGGGATAAGATTGTTCTACATCGAGGCGGCTTTTATTCCCTTCCTGATTCATCCATTTAAAAGCGAGTGTCGTAATTACGTGATCTGGTGCTGGATGCCCCGCTGCCTGCAAAAACGCATATAAATTATTGGGCACGAATAGATTGCTGTGCCGATTAACTTGCGGATCACTCTGCCGGAGTGCAAACAATTCGTTCACCAGAATTTCAAGCTCCTCCGGGGAAAAATCTGGTAAACGGCCATCCAGCCAAGCCTGAAGCGCGCCTGGTGTTCGCCCCATTTTCTCACTTAGAGAAAAACGCAGGGTTTTGAGAGTATCCTCAGCTTTTTGTTTCCTCGCCTCATCGACTGGTTGCGTAAGACTAATAAATTCACTGGTTTCGCTTGCGATGTAAGCAATCGGATTCATAAATTAGCTTCCTAATACGGTAGTTTTTAATATTTCATCACTAAAAGATTGATTATAATTTTTATGGTTGCCATTTGCAACTCAGGATTTTGGTTGTTTGACAAGGAGTTCATCATGGGCATTGAGTGCTTGTTCGGTCACAGTGGGCAATTTGTTTACAAGGCCTCTGGGAGCTGTCACGCAACGCGGGCATGTACCAAATGTGGAGAGGTGGAAGACAAAGTTATTCATAACTGGGGAAACTGGGTAGCAGATGGTTCGCAACCGTGCAAGGTTACGAAAACATGCCAGCAGTGCGACAGAACAGAGACCAAGCGGGAGCATAAAACGAGCCACTACAACGATCACGGCCATTGTATCTACTGCGATGATTACAGCCCGTTGGCAGATAAATTCAACATGGCAATGTGGGGCTAATCGAGTTGTAGATCGGTGGTCTGTGCTGGGCTATTCATCATTTGCTGAGTATTAGATTGGTCATAAATGGGGAAGGCTATTATGAAGAGCGTCAACGATGGCAAGGACTCGAACGAAACATGGGTCTCCAAGGGAGATCGGGTCAAATGGTGGTCTACTCCGAACGTTCGGAGTGGATTCGGCAAGATTGAAACGATTGAACACCGTCCTTATCAGAAAGGAGATGATGGCGGTATGTTTGGCGAAATCCCTGCAACTCCCGCAATTCCCGAAGGTTGGCGGTACACGATTACCACCGATGATAACGAGACGATCCGGCGCTGGGACAACGAAATCTCGAAGGCATAAAGTTCAGTCAACGAAGATTCAACCATAGCTGGTTACCTGGCAAGGAGTTCATCATGGGCATTGAGTGCTTGTTCGGTCATAGTGGAAAATTTGTTTACAAGGCCTCAGGGAGCTGTCACGCAACGCAGGCATGTACCAGGTGTGGCACGGTGGAAGACAAAGTTATTCATAACTGGGGAGGCTGGGTGGCGGATAGTTCGCAACCATGCAAGTTTACGAAAACGTGTCAGCAATGCGAGCGCACCGAAAGCAAAACGCAACATGATTACGATGACGAGGGAGTGTGCAGACGTTGCAGAGACTATAGCCCGCTGGCTGATGATGACCTCCTCCTTATTTGAGGTTCCAAAAGCGATACAAAAAGAGAGAGAATGATGTCGAAACTAAAAAAACACCGTCAGACATTTTCCGTAATTCTTGCAGCGCTAATCCTTTCATGCGTGCTGGTTGGATGTAACGGTAGTGGAGGGATGGGGAATAGCAACGTTGTTCAGATCGTCCAACGGGTTTTTCCTGCTTCCCGAAATATCAATGTTCAGAATTTGAGGCAGTGTTCCCAAAACAAAAACAATTATGAGGCTTATGTGAGCTATCAACTCTATGACAGCCTCTTCAACCGCTATACGAATTTTGCGGAATGGTACCTTTTCTGGCCCCCCTATTCCGAAAACAGCTTTTTCCGGGGCCGTTGTAATTAAGCGCTGTTCTATCTATTGAGAGGCACTATTATGCGTCGTTGGCTTATTTTGTTATTCAGCCTGATATTTTTGGGCATCACTGCACCCGCTTCGGCACAAACTGCATCTCCCGAAGGCCGCCTTTCCAATTCTCAAGAAGCTCTTTTGCGACAGAATATCAAAACTGCATTGAGCAGAAAGCGTGGGCCACTCACCCAAGACAATGCGATCATCCGTATTCTGCACGCGACAGAAGCATGGGCATTCGGAACAACCGCAATTCCCGCCCCACCAGGCGTGCATACCGCGCCAGAGGCGTTCCTATTTATTGCCCGAACCTCCGAAAAACAGACCGATTGGGAGGTTGCATTGGAAGGCGATCCAGCTTTTTCAACGTGGATCGCAGCGTCGCCAGAGAAGGTGGTGAGCGCGAACGAAAAACAGATTTTGGGGCCGTCACGGATTGGCTATGCGGGGAATGATCAAGTACAGCTTTCATTGCCGTGGGAAGTTGGAAATATCTGGTATTTCAACGGGCCACATGAAGCCTCGCGGAGTTCTCAGGATTTCTGGGGTGGCTCGACGAAGGTAACGGCTGCCCGTGATGGGATTGCCTATCGCCCTTGTGAAAACCTGATTCGGATCAGTCACACAGAAGGTTGGTCAACCGGATATTATCATGTCGTCAACTATCAGGTCACCGATGGGCAGCCCGTCTCGCGGGGACAATACCTTGCAGACATCGAAAATGGGGTCGCCTGCGGCGGTTCTTCGACAGGCCCTCACGTTCATTTCTCGCTCCTCAAAAACGGTAGCGAGGTGTCTATCGTGGGGCATGATCTGGGCGGTTGGACAGTGCAACAAACCCCCGGTCAAGCTGAATATCAGGGGTGTATGCAACATGTTCGAGATGGAGAAGTACGCTGCCAATATGAATTACTCCCCAACACTGGATTGATTTCTACGGGTTCAGATACGATTGGCATCTATAAAAATGGGGTCTTTTCCTTGCGGAACTCCAATAGTACCGGTCCCGCCGATATAACCGTGACCTATGGTGGGGCGGCTTCGCATTTGCCGATTACGGGCGACTGGAATGGCGACAAAATTGATACGATTGGTATCTATGACACCAATACTGGCGTTTTTCAATTGCGCGATAGCAATACCGCAGGCGCGCCAGACTACGTGTTCACTCTGGGCAATCCTGGCGATACGCCGCTGGCGGGGAAATGGGATAATACCATGACCCACGACGGGGCAGGCGTGTATCGGAATACCAACGGGATTCTCTATTTGCGCAAGACGCTCACCACTGGATTCAGCGACTATTATATGGTGCTTGGCAATCCCGGCGACGCGGGCATCGCGGGTGATTGGGATGGGAATGGCTACGATTCGGTTGGTGTTTATCGCTCGTCGGGAACACATTTCTATCTGAGCAATGTCAATGGCAACGGCATTACTTTCAGCGATGTTGATTTTGGATATAGCATCGCAGGCGGTTTACCATTTGCCGGGGATTGGACAGGTACAGGGCAATCACGAGTTGCGTTCTTCAAGGATGGAAACGCTTATTACCGCAATTCATTGACAACAGGCACGACAGATACGCAGTTCAGTTATGGGTCGACAGGTGCGTTCCCTGTGGCAGGCAAATGGGTACTACGCAATCCTGGTGTCGTGCCGACCAGCTTTAAAGATGGATTCGATATTGTTTACACAGGTTATGCCGAGGGCTGGTATTGGTACTATTACCATTCTCCCGGTTCCGTCAATGGCTGGTATCAGGGAGATACCACCAAATTTTCGGCTCAGGCCGGTGCCGCCAATTCCTACGTTGCTGCCAGCAAAAATACGGTGTCAGGAAACTCCACCATCAATTTGTATTTGGTCTCTCCGCCGATTACTACTCTCAGCAATGGCGATACTGTATCGTTCTGGACACGAACGGTGACAGGCTCAACACGACCAGATCGCTTATACCTCAAAGTGATTCCAGATGGCACTTGTCCTCCAAATAACTGGAATAACGCCGCCAGCGCAATTACGCTCATCTCCGTCAATCCGGGACAAAGTGTAGGCGGGTATCCAACTACATGGACACAATATAGCGCTACGCTGACCGGAATCAGTGGCACAGTATCGGGGTGTTTCGCCTTTCAATACTATGTTACCAATGGCGGACCGTCTGGCCCGAATTCCGAATATATCGGCATTGATTCGTTTGTCTATACCGATACGAATTCGTTTGCTCCGCCTCCTGCAGTTCTGGTTTATCCAGGCAGCGATTTATCTCCCTCTGATGGCACCAACGCAGATTAGAGACAACTCGATTCAAGTAGCGCAATGCCCTCCGCAGCAAGCTATTTATAGTTGATGGAAAGTATGCGTCGGAGGGCATTCCTGGAGCGTTTCGCTCCAGGAATTTATGCCTCTGTTGCGTGCAGTTCGTAATCTGGTAGCCCAATTTCAGAAACCGTCTGAAAGCGATGGAGATGAGATAAAATAGGAGGGATGAAGCTCA